>NZGX01000068.1 GCA_002691085.1 Rhodospirillaceae bacterium
CCCCCAGCCTCTTTTAGCAATATTATTTTCTTCTCCTCCTTCAACACTTCTTTCTTCTGACTTCTTTTTTTTCTTAATATTAGAATCTTCTTCTATTTGGTTTCCATCAAATTTCTCTGTTTTTGTATTGCTATCTACCACACTATTTCGAATTGCATTGGTACTTTTTTGTATTGCAGAAAATAAGCCCGATATATTTTTTTTAATTTCATTTTTTTCATGTATATTTTCATTTGAGGAGACGCTTTCTTTTTTTTGACTCTCTTCCTGTTTTTGACTCTCTTCCTGTTTTTGACTCTCTTCCTTTTTGTCTAATTTTTCAGGACGGGGCCTCCTTCTCCATTTACTTTTTCCTCTCCATTCTCTTCTTTTTTGTGTTTTATTTTGTTCACTATCATTTGAGTTATCATTTATTTTTTGTCCTAAATCATTTTTAGGCA
The DNA here is from genome assembly GCA_002691085.1 of Rhodospirillaceae bacterium. Lineage (GTDB taxonomy): Bacteria > Pseudomonadota > Alphaproteobacteria > Rhodospirillales > Rhodospirillaceae. The sequence goes on from NZGX01000068.1 coordinate 441, forward strand.
TTAGTTCCTCAACTTTTTCATTTTCACTTGGAACCATATTTTTTATTAAATTGTCCTCATTTTTATCAATTATCTTTTCATCATTATCTGTTTTCTTTTTTCTTCTCCTTCTTCTTTTCTTTCTTTTATCTGAATCCTTATCATATTTGTTTTCCGGATTTAGTATATTATCAGATTTAGGGGATTCTAATTTATCATTAACTTGATCTGTATCATTTTTAACTTTGTTAGGTTCTTTGGATGTATTATTTATTATCTTTGATTGTGGTGGTATTAAAGAAGAATCTCCTTCTATGAATACACTTGAACCTAAACGTTTTTTAAAATCCTCTAGAACATTTCTCTTAAAATTGAGCATATATATTGCTACGTGAGGAGATACTGAAACATTAATTTCACTTGATTTATGTTTTAATATTTCTTGTTCAATTCCTCTTAATATTTGTATAGACGTTGATTCTATCGATCTTGTTACACCTGTGCCATTGCAGCTATCACAGGTTTCAAATTGTGTTTCAATTAAACTGGGTCTTAGCCTTTGTCTAGATAGTTCTAAAAGACCAAAGTGACTAATTCTTCCAACTTGAATTTTAGCCCTATCGACTCTTAGGGACTCTTTAAGTTTCCTTTCAACGCTCTGGTTATTATGAAAATTTTCCATATCAATAAAGTCAATTACAACTAAACCTGCTAGGTCTCTTAATCTTAATTGCCTTGCAATTTCATCAGCCGCTTCTAAATTCGTTTTTAAAGCTGTTTCCTCTATGTGCCTTTCTCTTGTTGACTTTCCTGAATTAACATCAATTGCAACAAGTGCTTCAGTTTGTCCAAAAACAATTGATCCACCTGATTTTAAATGAACAAATGGACTGTGCATTTCATCAAGTTGGCTTTCAATATTATATTTTTGAAATAGGGAAACATTGTCATATTTATATCTTTTTATTTTTTTTGCATGACTCGGGGTAAGTAGTCTCATGAATTCTTTGGCACTTTTATAACCTTTTTCCCCCTCTACTTGAATTTCCTCTATATCCTTAGTGTAAACATCCCTTATTGATCTTTTTATTAGGTTTGCCTCTTCATGTATCATTTCAGGGGCGCGGGATTTCATTGTCCTGGTGCGAATTTGATTCCAGGTTCTAAGCAAATAATCATAATCTCGTTTGATCTCTGCTTTACTTCTCTCAGAACCTGCAGTTCGAAGAATCACACCCATTTGCTCTGAAACTTCTAGTTCGGTAATTATAGATTTCAATCTTCTTCTATCTTTTAAATTCGTGATTTTACGAGAAATTCCTCCACCCCTTGGGTTATTAGGCATTAAAACGCAATATCTGCCGGCAAGGGAGAGGTAGGTTGTTAAAGCAGCACCCTTATTACCTCTTTCTTCTTTTGAAACTTGTACTAAAAGAATTTGTCTTCTTTTAATGACTTCTTGAATTTTATACTTTTTTGATGCAAGTATTTTTTGTTTATGAGCCTCGCTACTATCTTCACTTTCATCTTCCCCACCAATTTCTTCTATTAGAGGATCTTTATCATTTATGGAGTCGAAACTTGTAATGTTTTCCTGACTTTCAGGTACTAGATTTTCCTGACTTTCAGGTACTAGATTTTCCTGTTCCGGAAGAAAACTACTTCTATTTTCATTTTTTTCTATTTCTGATGGGCTTGGGGATTCTTCAGATGTTTCTTTTTTTAATAAATTATTATTCGTGTCATCACTGGTTAGTATATCTGAGTTATTATTATCATTTTCTTCTCTAGGGGACTGACTGGTGAGTAAAGCTTCCCTATCAGAGACGGGGATCTGGAAATAATCTGGATGAATTTCTGTGAAAGCAAGAAATCCATTTCTATTTCCTCCATAATCGACAAACGCTGCTTGAAGTGAAGGTTCTACCCTGATAACTTTTGCTAGATATATATTCCCCTTATTTTGTTTTCTTGATGCTGTTTCAATATCAAAGCCATCAAGTTGTTCTCCATTTATTACAACAACGCGTGTTTCTTCTGGGTGGTTTGCATCCACCAACATTTTCTTTACCATCTTTAAGGTGACTCCAAATAGCCAAGACATTCTTTTTTATAAATTCTATAGTCAAAACATCTTGAAAATAAATAATATGAATTGCACAAAATGATTTAGTAGAATTTATTAAATTGAAATAACAGAAATGGCCACGGTGTATGTGTTTATGTACTTTTGCAATCTGCTTCAAAAAATATAATTTAATCATTTTCTCAATCTTAATAATTAGATTCAATTTTCAAATCCGCTAGGACAAAAATTAAATATACTTATACCCTATTTTAAAAAGGGTAAATAAATTAGGTTAGAGTTTCAATTTTTGATACTCATTGGTTTAAAATTATAGGTTTATTTAAGTATTAACAATATTTTCTTTCTTTTATAAAATTTTTAATGTTGGTTATCNTCCATTTTCATTAAAAATAGAAATTCATATATATTGTATAATATAATTTCAATATATACTATCCATTGTTTTTCCTATAATTTCTGTAAAAAAAGCGGCCTGGTGAAACTAAATTGAAAAAGACAAAAAAATCTAAATACCCAATAAAACAAATAAATAGAAGAAATCTGAGCTTTGGAATTAGCCTCTTATCAAATTATTTTCTATTTAATAAAATTATAGAGGCTAAAATCCTTGCAACAACATTTAGGATCCATGATCATAAAGACTTTACCAGAATAGTATTTAGTCTCTCTGATAGAAGTCAATTTTCACTGTTTCAACTAGCTGCTCCCCTTAGGATAGTTATTGATCTTGAAGAAATTAACTGGGAAATAAATGAGCAACATTTTTCTAATATTTCTAGTAAAATAGTTGAAAAATTAAGATACGGACTTTTTAGACCAGGTAAATCGAGGGTAGTGCTTGATCTATCAAGGCCTGCAAATATCAAAAGAGCATTTTATTTAGAACCAGATTCAGAAAATAATTGGAGATTTGTTCTAGACTTATCAGAGGTTTCTCTTCAGGAGTATTCATCAAATGTAGCTGATGCTAGATTATGGTCACTGGTTGGTAACGAGGGCAAGCAGGTAAAAACAGCAGATATTCAAAAAAATACTAGAAATATTAATGATTCAGTTAGAAATAGTCTCCCAATACCTCAAACAAAACCTGCAGTAAGCCCAGGTGATAGAAAGCCAGTTATAGTAATTGATGCAGGACATGGTGGCGTTGACCCTGGTGCAATTGGTGTAAGTGGAGTTAAGGAGAAAGATATTACTCTTGCTGCATCTAAGGAACTTGAGAAAGAATTAAGAAGAACTCGTAAATATAATGTTGTAATGACAAGAAAAAAAGATATATCAATGGGTTTAAGGCAAAGGATTTCAGTGGCAAGAAGGGCCGCAGCAGATGTATTTATTTCCCTACATGCGGACTCTATACGAAAACCAAACATAAGGGGGCTTTCAGTTTATACTTTATCAGAAAAAGCATCTGATCGTGAAGCTTCTAATCTTGCAGAAAAAGAGAATAAATCTGACTTAATAATTGGGATGGACTTAAGTAATGAAACTAATGATGTAAGGAATATATTAATTGATTTAGCCCAGCGAGAAAGCATGAACCATGCAATACGTATTTCAGAAAAACTTATTAGCGAGCTTAGTAAAAGAGTTACGCTTCTTAGAAATACTCATAGATTTGCAGGATTTGTTGTTTTAAAAGCACCAGATGTTCCATCATTACTCCTAGAAATGGGTTATTTATCCAATAAGGAAGAAGAAAGAGCACTCCGCCAACCAAGATATAGGAAAAAATTAGTTAGATCTATTGTGGAAGCTTTTAATAATCATTTTTATAATTTTGATTAACTTGCTATAAACTACAATAATTATCTTTCAATTCAATCTGTAACTAAGAAAAATTTTTATAAAATGTCAAAAATTCTAGTAACTTTTTTCTCATTAATTGTTCTCAGTTTATTTAGCTTTATTGCGTTAGTAGTATGGGTGTTTTTTGAGTTTGGACGTGATCTTCCAGATTATCGGCAACTTGCTAATTATCAACCATCAGTAATGTCTAGAATATATGCTGGTGATGGTCGTTTAGTTGAAGAGTATGCTGTAGAAGGAAGAGTGTTCGTTCCTTTTGAAGCTATTCCAAGAAGGGTAGTTAATGCTTTTGTTTCCTCAGAAGATAAAACCTTTTATTATCACCCTGGTCTCGATTTTCTAGGTATATCGAGGGCCATTTTTACAAATATAGTTGCTCAGTTCAAAGATAGAAGAATGGTTGGTGCCTCTACAATAACTCAACAAGTTGCTAAAAATTTTTTATTGAGTAATGAATATACCTTTAATAGAAAAATTAAAGAAGCTATCTTAGCTCTAAGAATAGAGCAGACCTTTAGTAAAGATCATATATTAGAACTATATCTAAATGAAATTTATCTTGGTTTTGGTTCATATGGTGTTGCTGCTGCTTCTATGAACTATTTCAACAAGTCTTTGGATGAACTTACTCTATCAGAAACTGCTTTTTTGGCTGGTCTCCCAAAAGCTCCTAACAACTATCATCCAGTTAAGAGATTCAAAGCTGCAAAAGACAGAAGAGATTATGTTTTAACTAGAATGGTTGATGATGGTTATATTACGACAGAAGAGAGCAGAGTGGCTAAAGAATATGGTATTGAAGTAAAAAAAAGAGATAAAAAAGATTTTGTAAGTGGTGGTAGGTATTTTGCTGAAGAGGTAAGGAGACAATTAGTTGAAGAATTTGGATCTGATGCTTTATACAAGGGTGGATTAGCAGTTAGAACTTCTCTAGAGCCAGAGTATCAAAGAATTGCAGACCTAGTTTTACGAAATGGATTAATTGATTATGACAGACGACACGGATGGAGAGGTGCTATTGGTAAGATAAATAATCTAGAAAATTATGAAGCATTTTTAAAGAATTATCCTTCACCCTCAGGTATGCCTTTTAATTGGATGTTAGCCGTAGTAAGCAGTGTTGAAAATGATTTTGCAGAGATTCTTTTGTCAGATGCCAAGAAAGGAAGGATATACATTGATGAAGTGAAATGGGCAAGGAAATGGATGCCTGATCAAAAGGTTGGTAGAAAAATTACATCAGTTTCAGACGTTCTTAAACTCCATGATGTTATTTTAGTGGAAAAAAAAACTAATAATAAAGACCAATTAACTAATTATTACCTTAGGCAGATACCTGAGGTAAGTGGTGCCTTGGTTGTTCTTAATCCTCATACAGGTAGAGTGCTTGCAATGACAGGAGGGTTTTCATATGAAATATCAGAATTTAATAGAGCAACACAAGCATTTAGACAACCTGGTTCGGCATTTAAACCTTTAGTCTATCTAGCGGCTTTAGATAATGGATATACTCCATCGACATTAGTTTTAGATGCACCTTTTGTAATGGATCAAGGACCGGGGTTACCTAAGTGGAAACCAAAAAACTTTAGTGGACAATATTATGGTGAGTCTACCCTAAGGACAGGTATTGAAAAATCACAGAATTTGATGACTGTAAGGCTTGCCCAGGCCTTAGGTATGGATAAAGTTGGTGATATTGCAAAAAAATTTGGTGTATTTGATGAACTTCCTTCAAATCTTTCAGCATCATTAGGGTCAGAAGAAACCACTTTATTAAGGTTAACTTCTGCATATGCAATGATAGTAAATGGAGGAAAAGAAATTAAACCTACTATTATTGACAGAGTTCAAGACAGAAATGGAAAGACTATCATGAGAAGTGATAGCCGAGATTGTGTGAATTGTATTTACAATTCAGATTGGGACGGTTCAGAACCACCAGAACTACCAGACCTGAGGTTACAGCTGATAAATGAGGATACTGCATATCAGATGGTTTCAATTTTAAAAGGTGCAGTTGATAGGGGTACGGGAAGAAAAGTTTCTTCAGTAGGAAAGCCATTGGCAGGAAAGACTGGTACTTCGAATGATAGTATCGATACTTGGTTCTTAGGTTTTTCTCCAGACCTCGCCGTTGGTGTTTTTGTTGGTTTTGATGAGCCTAAAACTCTTGGTATTAGAGAAACAGGTTCTACAGCTGCAAGTCCAATATTTAGAGATTTTATGAAATATGCTCTTGAGTTTGAGCCATCTATACCATTTAGGATACCAGAGGGAATTATATTAGTTAGAGTAGACCCATCCTCAGGACTTCCTGCTACCTTGACGGACAATAAGACCATTCTTGAAGCATTTAAACCTGGGACAGCCCCTCAGAAAAATACTAATAATAGTAATAGTCTAAAAAGTTTTGATGGTGATATGCCTAATGCTGGAGGCTTATACTAAAAATGGTAGCTTCAAAAAATGATTTCGAGAAAATTTATAATATGTTCTCTGCAAATATTGCAAAAAAGTTAGACTGTGGAAAAATTTGTGCACCCTTGAATAATGGCCAACCAGCATGTTGTACAACTGAAAATGCTATTCCAATTGTTGAGAAAGAAGAATGGAAGCTTTTAAAATCTAGAACTGATTTGTGGAAGAGATTTAAGCCTTTCGATAAAGCATCAAAAAAAATTGTTGATGAGCTACCTTCTGATACTTGTGCAGTTGAATGCAAGGGTGCATCTTTATGTGAGAGAGATAATAGGTCACTTGCTTGTAGGTCCTTTCCATTCTTTCCTTACTTTGATTCAAAAGGTACTCTGTTAGGCTTGACATGTTATTGGGAATTTGAAGATAGGTGCTGGGTTATTTCAAATTTACATGTTGTTGAGAAGCAGTTTGTTAGTGAGATGATTAGGGCATATGAATTTCTTTTCAAGAAAGATGGGGACCAACGTGAAGCATTTATTGATGAGTCTAAAAGAATGAGGAAAGTATTTTCACGAAGAAATGAGCCAATACAATTAATTAGCAGAAAAATGGAATATTTGATGATTCTTCCAAAATCGAAGGGAAGAGTTATAAAAACGGATGCTTTATCATTTATTCCATACAAACCATTTACATCAGATAAAGATTATAAAAAAGCAATAAAAGAAGAGGGCAAAGACCCTAAGAAATATTCGCTTCCAAAGCGACCAACAACTAATTTTTAGTTTTATCATTTAATAATTGGATTTAATTTTATGCGTGCAGAAATTGAGAATAAAATAATTGAGATTAAGAAAAGTATGAAACTATTAAGGAGGCATCTTTGACTGGGATAATGCAATTTTAAGAATTGAAGAAATAAACTCTGTTATTGAGGATAAAAAATTTTGGTCAGACCAGTTAGAAGCAAAGAAAGTAATGAAGGAACGGGTTCACTTAGAGAATTCTATTAAAGATTATAAAAACCTTGAGGAAAGGCTTGATGATACAATTGATATAATAGTTCTTGGGGAAGAAGAAGGCGATGAACAAGTAATTGCTGACGGAGAGGATGAAATTGATGAAATATTAAAACTTTCCCAAGACTTAGAATTACAAAGTTTACTTAACGGTGAAGCTGATACTAATGATTGTTATCTAGAAATACATGCTGGCGCAGGAGGTACAGAGGCTCAAGATTGGGCCGAGATGATTTCAAGAATGTATACAAGATGGTCTGCATCTCGCTCATATAATGTTGACCTTATTGAAGAAAGTGCTGGTGAGGAAGCTGGAATTAAGTCACAAACCTTTAAGGTATCAGGATTAAACGCATATGGGTGGTTAAAAACTGAAAGTGGCGTTCATAGGTTAGTTCGTATTTCTCCTTTTGACTCTTCCTCTCGAAGGCATACTAGCTTCGCTTCTGTTTGGGTTTATCCAGTAGTAGATAACGAAATCGATGTCAATTATGATGAAAAAGAATGTAGGGTGGATACTTACAGATCTTCGGGAGCTGGTGGGCAGCATGTTAATAAAACAGATAGTGCAGTAAGAATCACACATACTCCCACAGGAATAGTAGTTCAATGTCAAAGTGAAAGATCACAACACCAAAATCGTGCAAAGTGCTGGGATATGTTGCGTGCTAAATTATACGAGCGAGAACTAAAAAATAGAGAAGAAAGTCTAAAAGAAACTGAGGGACTAAAATCTGATATTGGATGGGGAAGTCAGATTAGATCATATGTTCTTCAACCCTACCAACTAGTAAAAGATCTTAGGACAGGTTTTGAGACATCGGATACACAGAGTGTATTGAATGGAAATATAGATGAATTTATGTCTGCAGCTTTAGCTATTAAAGTTAAAACGATTGACCAAATCAAAGAAGAAAGGTAACAAATATACTATAACCAATAAGATTCATCCATTCCAGCCATTTTTCTGCCGTGAATATTAAAGGGTCCTTTTGGTAATTTTTTTATATATTTGATTACTATACTCTTCCATCTTTCTTTGGGTTCATGCCCTCTCTTAAAGCATAGTTTCTCAAACCAATAAGTTCCAATCCTTAAATGAGTAATCTCATCATCATATATCTTTTTTAGTATTTCAGAGAGTATAAGATTATTAGATGACTCAAGCTTTTTTATTGTTATTGGGGATGTATCTATTCCTCTAGCCTCGAAAAACATCGGAATTATTGCTAAGCGGTCCAATATATCTTCAGATGTTTTGTTTGCTGTATCCCAAAGGCTATTATGGGCAGGTAAATCTCCATAGAAAGAGTTATTTCTAATTAATTCATTGTTTAACATTTGGAAATGAATTGCCTCATCTACTGCAACTTTATGCCAATCAGCAAAAAATTGTTCTTCATTTATTTCATTGCCAAATCTTACAATAAGATCCCATGCTAGATCAATTGCATTTAACTCAATATGAGCTAATGCGTGTATTAATGCTATTGTTCCATTTTTACTCGTAGAACGTTTTGGCATTTCTCTTGGACTTAGCAGAATAGGAATAGTAGGTCTAGCTGGATATTTTGGAATGTTATAATTATCATCTATAAGCTTTTCTCCACTCAGATCTTTTAAAGATAGATCAACTTTTNTATCGGGTTTTGAGCTATTTAAAACATCTAAACCTCTGTTGATATATTTATAGTAATTGATCGTCACAGATTATTAACCTCTGCTAATACTTCTTCAACATGATTTTTTACTTTAACTTTCCTCCATTCTCTTATTAGAATACCTTTGGAGTCAATTAGAAATGTTGACCTCTCTATGCCCATATATTTTTTTCCATACATACTTTTTTCTTTCCATACGTCAAATTTTTCACATATATTACTTTCTTCATCAGACGCAAGAGTGAAATTTAAATCATATTTATCAATAAACTTTTGATGTCTTTTTAGACTATCTTTTGAAATACCAATTATAAATGTATTTTTCTTATTAAATTTTTTATTTTCGTCTCTAAACCCACATGCCTCTTTTGTACAGCCAGGTGTATCATCTTTTGGGTAGAAAAAAATTACTAAATTTTTCCCAGCAAAATCTTTTAAACTAATATTCCTTCCATCTTCTATAGGAATCTTAAAATTAGGTACTTTTTTTCCAGCTTTTATAGCCATTTCTTTTTCTCCTTCAATAAAAAAATTATTAATATAAATTTTTTATTAGAAATTTTTTTGCAATTGATATTCCTTCTTCATTTATATTATGCCCAACATTACTTAATATATGATGATTGACCTTAATATTATTTTTACTTAGAACAGCTTGCATGTGTATAGTTGCCTCTGGTGGAATTAAATCATCATCATTTCCATGAATTAAAACAACAGGAGGAGGGTGGGTTATTTTTTTAATTATTTCATTCTCTCCCATTAAGGCCCCAGAGAAACCGACAATTCCAGCTAAGGGGTTAGTTAGTGTCAGCCCAGTGTTCATAGCCATCATTGTTCCCTGAGAGAATCCCATGAGAACAATATCTTTATTGTCTAAATTATAATTTATTTTAATCGTTTCAATAAAATCTTCTATAAGTAAGGAAGAGTTTTGAGCACCATTGTGCATCCTTGATAACAAGCTTATTAATTCTTGTTTATTATTTCTAATTAATTCCGGAGAATAAAAATCTATATTAAACCATTGCCTTCCTACACCATGAGATGTGATATCTGGTGCATTTGGACTAAAAAAAATAGTATTAGGTAAATCATTAGAAAATATGGGCGCTAGCTGTATTAAATCATTTCCATCTGCCCCATAACCATGCAGCATTACTACTGCATTTTCAATTTTACTATGAGAGCTTGCTTTAAATATTGGGCCATTTAATGTATTCAATGTTGCCATTTAACTCTCATTTGATAAAGGTATGCTTACTAAAAAAAATTAGGCGTATGATTGCCAAATGCGATTATATCTTTTTTTAATATTTTTTTATCTTGATCTTTATCTTTATTTGGACTTGAGTGTGAAATGTTAAGATTGCTTAATTTTATTTTTGAAAACTTCTCAATTGAATTTATAATTTTTTCATCTTCAATTCCAACTATTGAATAAGCTTTTCCCATATGACCAGCTCTACCAGTTCTTCCTATTCTATGAATATAATCATCTACGTTCATAGGTACATCATAATTAATTACAACAGGTATTGAAGAAATGTCTATGCCACGTGAAGCTATATCAGAGCACACAAGAAAATCTGTTTTGTTTGATTTAAATAAATTTAACATTTCTTTTCTTTTCTCTTGACTCATATCTCCATGTAGAGCGCTTATATTGAAATTAAATTTTCTTAATGCACTTGCTACATAGTCTACGTTTGTTTTTCGGTTACAGAAAATAAAACCACTTTTAATTTTTTCTGAATTTATAAGTAAATTTAAAGTATCAATTTTATTATTATGCTTATGATAAATTTTATACTGCTCAATAGTTATCGCAGTATTTGATGGAGAATCAATTATAATTTCTTTTGGGTTTATCAGGAAATTTTTCGAAGTTTTTTTTACATCATCATTCATTGTTGCTGAAAAAAAAAGTGTTTGTCTTATTCTTGGAATTAATTTGGTTATTTTAATTACATCTGGAATAAAACCCATATCAAGCATTCTATCTGCTTCATCAATTACAAGGAACTTTATTGAGTTGAGTAATAGTTTTCCTTTATCATGAAAGTCAATTAACCTTCCGGGTGTTGCTATTATAACGTCACAAGACTTTTCCATTGCTTTCTCTTGGTCATTAAAAGACTCACCCCCTATTAATATTAATGAAGATAAATTAGAGTTTTTTGAAAATTTTATAAATTGGTTAGATACCTGTGTAGCTAATTCTCTAGTGGGGCAAAGTATTAATGCTCTTGGCATTCGTGCTTTTGATCTTCCCAAATTTAATATATCAATCAGGGGTAAAATGAAGCTTGCAGTCTTACCTGTTCCAGTGTTTGCAATTCCCATAATATCTCTACCAATTAGAGCTAATGGGATTGTTTTTTTTTGGATTGGAGTAGGATCTATAAAACCAGCATCTTTAACTGATTTAACTGTAGATTCCTCAAGGCCAAGGTCATAAAAAGTCATTAATTTGATGGGATCCATAAGAAGGTATATTATTTAAGACAAAATATATGATTTGATACTATAATGTCAATCAATGAACATTATTGTATAATTTATTACTTGCGGATTTTTCACTAAATGTTTATAAGCACCTAAATTAACTCATTTTATCTAAAGGCAAAGATAATGAAGGTACGTTGTTCACTAAAATCTGCAAAAAAAAGAGATAAAAATTGTAAGATTGTGAAGCGTGGAGGAAGAATCTACGTAATTAATAAGAAAAATCCTAGATTTAAGGCTCGCCAGGGCTAACATCTCTTAAACTTCTTAATGGCATTTTTTAGCCATATTCCTTATTAATTTTAATTAATCGGATACTATTTGTAGATCCTACTGTACCAAAAGGTATGCCAGCAGTTATGATTAACTGATCATCTACTTCTGCAATTTTTTCTCTTATAGCAATTTTGGCTGACTCTTCAGCAATTTTAGTTTCAGGGATTTTTTCTTCATTAATTACGCTATGTACGCCCCATACTAGACAAGATTGTCTTGCAACACTCTTGCTTGGTGTTATTGATAATATGGGTGAGGGTGGTCTCTGTTTTGCAAGCCTGTAGGTTGTTGATCCAGAGGTTGTATAGGTTACTATGGCTTTGATTGAAGCCATTGATGAAATACCTTTTGCTGCAATTACTATCGCATCTGAGGAATTAATATCTTCCTTTTTATAGTTAAGGTCTATTATATTCGAGTAATGTGCATCATTCTCAACTTCAGATATTATTCTATTCATTGTTTCAACAGTTCTAAGTGGAAAGCGTCCAATTGCAGTTTCTGCAGATAGCATTACTGCATCGGCACCGTCATACACAGCAGTTGCAACATCAGATGATTCCGCTCTTGTTGGTATTGGTGAAGTAATCATTGACTCTAGCATTTGGGTTGCAACAATCGATGGTTTAGCACTTCTCCGACAATTTCTTATAATTTTCTTTTGTAAGACTGGAACGGTTTCTAAGGGAACTTCAATTCCTAAGTCCCCACGTGCGATCATAATACCATCTGCAACTTTAATTATGTTATCTAGATCTTTTAAAGCAGATGGCTTTTCGAGCTTAGCAATAACTGATGCTTTTCCATCAATCCTTTTTTTTAAATTCAGTATGTCATTAGCATGTTGGACAAAAGATAGTGCAATCCAATCTACATTATTTTTTAAAGCAAATTCTATATCACTTTCATCTTTTTCAGTAATAGCTGGAAGTGTGAATTTTAAGTCAGGAAGATTGACACCTTTATTGTTAGTAATTTTACCAGGAGAGATTACTTTTGTGTTGATTTTATTATTTTTATTTTCAGTAATCTTTAGTTTAAGATGGCCATCATTTATATAAATATTTTGCCCTATTTTGAGATGTTCATACAACTCGGGATGTGGGAAACTTACTCTTTCTTCACTCCCTTTCTCTTTTGAGAGATCAAGTACAAAGTTTGAGTTTGTTTTAAGAATTACTCCTTCAGAGTTTTGAAAAGACCCTACGCGAAGCTTAGGTCCTTGTAAGTCTGTTAGAATACTTATTGGACGGCCTGAATTTTTTTCTAGTTTTCTAATATTAAGTATATTATCTAGATGCGTTTGGTGGTCACCATGGCTAAAGTTTAGTCTAAATATATCGGCGCCAGCTCTAAATAATTCTGAAATAGTCTCATAATTACTAGATGCAGGACCAATTGTTGCTATAATCTTTGTTTTTCTTTTTCTTTTCATATTTAATCCTTATATTTCATTTTTCTATATAAGGACTATTTAGTAAAGAAAATTATTAATTATAATTAATTTTATTATTTAAAACAGGATATTAGAATGGATGAAATGACTAAGACTAAAATTGAAGCTGCCGCGTTTAGGGCATTAGTAAAACATCTTCAGATAAGAAATGACGTTCAAAATATAGAGCTGATGAATTTATCTGGATTTTGTAGAAATTGTTTAGCAAAGTGGTTTAAGCTTGCTTCAGAAGAATATTCATCTCCGGTTAACTATGATGAAGCAAGAAATATTATATATGGTATGGACCATCTAAAATGGAAAGAAAAGTATCAAACTCAAGCTACCTCTGAACAAAAAAAGAAGTTTGAAAAAACAAAAGATTTACATGCAAAAATTACGTTATATTAGAGAAGTTTACAAAAAAAATCCCATCACTATTAAGTGATGGGATTTCTGAAAATAAAAAATATTAGTCTAGGCTTCTTTGACTGCATGCCTCTTACCAAAGCGCGGTAATGCAGCAGGAGTGTTTGGATTTAATTTAAAACCAGCCATTTCTATCTCTTGATCAAAGTTAAAAGTGTGGTACTCATAACTCCATACCTCATTATTCCAACGGTGGTCCCACCACCTTCTATAGTTTGAGTAAGGTTTTCCTTTTCCGCCACCGGTTAAAAAGTCTACTGGGTAATAGTATCCTCCAGGTCTTGTAACTCGATAGGCTTCTTTTATTACTGCTCTATTTTTATCTTGTGGTAATTCGTGGTTGATGATGTATGAAGTAACTATATCAAAATGGTCATCAGGAAATTTTGTATCCTCTGCTAGTCTTTGGGCAAAATTCACAGGAACACCTAGTTCTCTTGCTCTCATGTGTCCATATCTAACTAACGGTCCCCCTACATCAATTCCCCATACTTCTGCCTCAGGAAAGCGTTCGGCGAGGGCAACTGTCATCTGCCCTAATCCACAACCCTGTACAAGAATTCTTTTTACTACACCATCCTCTGGAAGAGGGAGTCTATTCGCAGTACTTACATGAATTTGATCCTGAGTGTTGTCACCCATTACCCCATTATAGAAACTTAGAGTTCCGTAGTGATAAATTGGTCCTGCAAAAGCATCACCTACATAACCACCAGGCTGAATATGTATTTCATGTTTTGTATAGTCAGGTATTTCCATCTCTGGGTTTAATTCAAGTGTACCCGGACCGTCATTATCAGCTGCTTCCATTTCTGCTAAATACTCGTCTGCATTTTCATGATAATGATCTTGAAGGATCTTCCATGTAACTTGCTGATTGCTGATCCACAAACGCCCACTGGTACCTAAAAGAGTATCTTTATCTAGAATCTTCATTGCCTCGATAGCATGAATTTCTTTTCTTGGATCTCTTCCACTTTCAGATATTAGTTTATCTGCTCTAGTTACTAGTTTTCTAGTATGTTTGTTTAGGAATGTTCGCATACCACAAGTGAAATCATGAACTCCTTCTATTCTCAGGGTTGGAAGTCTCTCCATTCTTCCGATAGCACCTCTCGGTTCAACATCTCCAGTGGGAGTACCATTCTTGTATGTATGATTGGGGTATTTTTCTTGCATTCCTGCTTTAGCTTTTCTTGAGCCAAATGCCGAAGCTAAAAAAGTACCTATTGCTGCTGTCGCAGTAAAAATTGAACGTCTATCTATCATTTAAAAAATCTCCTTGAAGGAAAAAGTATTATCTTTTTTTTCTATCGCCAAAATCTGCTGATACAGGAAGATCACCTTCTCTCAGAAGAGGTGAATATGTTAAGTCAATAAAGCGATCTCTATCTTTTTGCCATTCAGCTTCCTGTTCTGAGGTAGGCATATAAGATTCTACCATTTCTTCAGTAATTCCTTTTTCGGCCAAAAGAGATTCAAGAACTTTCATTCTTCTTCTATTTGACCAAACTTCTGCACCCAGAGCAATAAGACTGCTCATCATATTATCTAATACAGGGTTGCCTAAGAAAACAGCCCTTTCTACATCAGATGGAATAAAATCAGATGTATACGTTGGGCGATCAGTTTTCAGTTTTGTAGTAGCCATTATTTTTCCTCACAATAAGTTTGACCGAAATGCTCTCAGAATAATAAAATATTAATAGATATAATACAAATACGTTATATGCTGTTATTAAGTTCACATTCCAAATGACCATCAAGTGGTCAAAATGCTTAACAGCGGAATAATATTTTGTTTAAACAGAATATCTTATTTTATATATATTTCATATAAGTTTAGTTAATATCAGACAAGATATTGATTTAAAATACTTTATTTGTATAATTGGTCTAATTCATTCCTGTAAGTTCTAATAATTGCATGCCTTCTAATTTTAAATGTGGGAGTTAATTGAGCATTAACTGTCGTAAATGGCTCTAATGCAAAAATAAATTTCTTAATTTTTTCAGTAATAGATAATTCTTTATTAGTTTTAAGTAATGCTTTAGATATTCTAGCAATAAATTCTTTATTTTCATGAATATTTTCATTTTCCAAATCAAATTTATATTCTTCAATCCATTTTTTTGTCCAATCAGGGTTAGTAACAATTACAGCTGTTAAATAAGGTTTATCATCTCCATAGACAGCTGCCTGATCAATTTCTTCATTTAAGCATATCATTCCCTCAATCTTTTGGGGAGAGATGTTATCACCGCCAGAATTAACTATAATATCCTTCTTTCTGTCAGTAATTATAAGTGAACCTTGGTTATCAATATATCCAATATCTCCAGTATGAAGCCATCCATCATCACTTATTGCAGAAATTGTGGCATCTGGATCTTTCCAATATCCTTTCATAACCAATTCACCTTTAACAAGAATTTCACCATCCTTGGCACATTTTACACTTACACCTCTTAATGGAGGGCCAACTGTGTGCAATCGAATATTGTCTGGACGATTGGCGCTTACAACTGGTGACGCTTCTGTTTGGCCATATCCGTTGAGTATTTTTATACCTAGAGCAGTGAAAAAGACACCAACGTCGTAATTTAATGGAGCTCCACCTGTAACTAAAGCTTTTAGACGACCTCCAAAAGTCTTTTGAACTTTCTTTCTCACCAAAATAGTACACAAAAAATTAACAAATAAATCAAAGGGATTTAAAGGCTTGAGTTTTTCATACTCTTTAATGCCTAATTCTATTGTTTTGTTAAATAACCATTTACGGATAAAGTTTTGAGATTTGAGTCTATGAATAATTTTTTCTCTCATTGTTTCATATAGTCGAGGAACTGCTGTCATGATTGTTGGACTAACTTCTGACATTCTATTTATTAAAGCATCAACTCGCTCACAATAGTAAATTTGTGCACCAAGGCTTACAGGAAAATGCATTCCAGCTGCATGTTCGTAAGAGTGTGACAGTGGTAAAAAGGAAAGAAATACTTCATTACTTATATTGAGACCTTCTACAACTTCCATTGCACC
>NZGX01000069.1 GCA_002691085.1 Rhodospirillaceae bacterium
GGCAGGGCAGAGTATGGATAAGAATTTTTCCTGATGTTCCTGTTTCAAAAAAACCTGCGGAAGTAAGACAGGGAAAAGGAAAAGGTACTCCAGAATATTGGGCATGTAGGGTAAAGCCAGGAAGAATAATGTTTGAAGTTGGTGGTGTTTCTGAGGATATTGCTCGTGAAGCGTTCCAGCTTGCTTCTGCTAAGCTTCCTATAAAAACTAAATTCGTAGCAAGACTTGTGAGCGAGGTTTAATCCAATGGTAAAAGCAGAAGAATTAAGGTCAAAAACTAAAGACGAGTTAACTTCTAGACTTTCTGAGTTAAAAAAAGAACGTTTTAATTTACGTTTTCAGAGAGCTTCTGGGCAATTAGAAAATACCTCGCAATTTAAAAAAGCTAGAAGAGAAATCGCGCAAATAAAAACTATCATTAACGAAAAAATTAAGAGCAATAAAGAAAATTTAGGAGATTCTAATGCCTAGGAGAGTTCTAAAAGGTTTAGTTGTTAGTGATAAACAAGATAAGACTGTGGTTGTAAAAGTTGAATCAAAGGTTCCTCATCCATTGTACAAAAAGTTTATTAAACGTTCAAAGAAGTACTCGGCTCATGATGAGGGAAATATTTGTAAGGTTGGCGATACTGTGGAAATAAGAGAATGTTCACCCATTTCCAAGAATAAAACTTGGGAAATAATGTCAGAAGTTTCTTAAGAATAGGTAAAGTTTTATGATCCAGATGCAAACTAATCTTGAAGTGGCAGATAACTCCGGTGCTAGAAAGGTTCAGTGTATAAAAGTTCTAGGAGGTTCTAAGCGTCGATTTGCGAGTGTAGGTGATGTCATTGTTGTCTCAATAAAAGAGGCTATTCCCCGTGGAAGAGTTAAAAAGGGAGATATACATCGTGCGGTGATAGTTAGGACTGCAAAAGATGTACGAAGACTTGATGGAACTTCTATAAGATTTGATAGAAATGCCGCTGTTTTAGTGAATAAGTCAGGTGAGCCAATTGGGACAAGGATATTTGGGCCTGTAACTAGGGAGCTTCGTTCCAAAGCTTTTATGAAGATAGTTTCCTTAGCACCAGAGGTTTTGTGATGTTTAAATTAAAAAAGGGTGATCAGGTCATTATATTATCAGGAAGAGATAAGGGTAAACAGGGTGAAGTAATTAAGTCGATTCCTAAAAGTGATCGTATAATAGTTCAGGGAGTCAATTTAGTGCAGAAACACACTGGTCCTACTCAAACTTCAGCGGGGGGAATTATCAAAAAAGAGTTATCAATTCATATTTCAAACGTTGCAATGATAGATCCAAAGGAAAAAGTTGCTTCAAGAGTTGGCATAAGAAATTTAGAAGACGGGACTAAGGTTCGGTATTCTAAACTTTCTGGTGAAGTAATTGATTGAGGTTTTTATGTCTACATCAAGATTATACCAACATTATAAAGATATAGTTAGTCCATCTCTAATGGAAAAGTTCTCATATAAAAATTTATTAGAGGTTCCCAAGCTTGAAAAAATTGTTCTTAATATGGGTGTCGGCGAGGCTTCTCAGGATAAGAAGAAAATTGAAGGTGCTATTTCTGACCTCAGTCTCATTTCAGGTCAAAAGCCTTTGGTAACGAGAGCAAAAAAATCCATTGCAGGTTTTAAAATAAGAGACGGTGTTATGGTTGGAGCCTCAGTTACAATTAGGAGGGCTAGAATGTATGAGTTTCTTGATAGGCTTATTACCATTGCACTTCCAAGGGTGCGTGACTTTAGAGGTCTTTCAAAGTCTAGTTTTGATGGAAATGGCAATTATAATATGGGACTTAAAGAGCAAATTGTTTTCCCAGAAATTGATTATGATAAGGTTGATAAAGTTAGAGGCTTAGATATTAGTATTTGTACAACAGCAAAAACCAATGATGAGGGTATTGCTTTACTAGAGGCGTTTGATATGCCTTTTAGAAAAATTTAGGGAAAAATATTTATGGCAAAAAAAAGTACAGTTCAAAGGGATTTAAAGAGAAGAAGGTTGGTAAATCAATATTCAAGCAAAAGGTCAAAGCTGAAATCTCAAATAATGGACCGTTCAGTTTCTCCAGAAAAAATCTTTGAAGCCTCTCTTAAGTTAGCTTCTCTTCCTAGGAATAGCTCAAAGGTAAGGGTTCATAATAGGTGTGAAATAACTGGTAGGCCTCGAAGTGTATATAGAAAATTTAGGCTTGGAAGAATTATGTTAAGGGATTTAGCTTCAAAAGGTCAAATTCCTGGAATGGTTAAATCTAGTTGGTAAGGAGAGTAATGTGTCATTAAGTGATCCAATAGGTGATACACTCACACGTATCAGAAATGGTCAAAGGGCTAAAAAGGGTAATGTAGTTTCCCCAGCATCAAAGCTGAGGGAAAATGTTCTTAAGGTACTAGAAAGAGAAGGTTATATAAGAGGCTTCGAGCGTTATAATCTTCGGCCTGGCATCGATGAATTAAGAATAGATTTGAAATATAATGAAGGGCAGCCTGTTATAAATAGAATCAAAAGAGTTTCAAAACCAGGCAGTAGAGTTTATGCAAAAATTAAAGATTTACCGAGAGTTTACAATGGACTTGGTATTTCAATTTTATCAACACCACAAGGGGTTATGTCTGACCACGAGGCAAGAGATGCTAATGTTGGTGGCGAAGTTCTTTGTCAGGTTTTTTAGGGAAATTTAGAAATGTCTCGTATCGGAAAAAGTCCTATAATGCTACCAGAAGGCATAGAGTTTATTGTTGATGGAAATAAACTTACTGTTAAGGGTAAAAGAGGAGAATTAAATTTTGTAAAATCATCTGATATTGAGGTTGAGTGTAAGGAAAATCAAATTACTACAAAGCCGTCTAATAACTTAAATAAAACAAAAAGCTTATGGGGAACAACTCGTTCTTTGATTCAAAACATGGTTATTGGAATAAGTAAAGGCTTTAAAAAAGATCTAGAAATTCAGGGTGTAGGATATAAAGCTCAGGCTAAAGGCAAAACTTTAGAACTTAGCCTTGGTTTTTCTCATGATGTCACATATTCAATTCCAGATGGAATCGATATTAAAACTCCTCAGCCTACACATATTCATATAACAGGAAACGATATACAAAGAGTAGGGCAAGTTGCTGCTGAAATAAGAGCTTATCGACCACCTGAGCCATACAAGGGAAAAGGTGTGAGATATAAGGGTGAAAATATAATTAGAAAAGAAGGTAAGAAAAAATAGGGGATCTTTCTTTATGAGTTCAAGTTTAAAATTAGCCGATCGGCGAAAAAATAGAGTTAGGTATAAATTGGGCAAAAGAAAAAATGATTTACCCCGTTTATCCGTTTTTAGGTCTGGTAGGCATATATACGCGCAAATTATAAATGATAAAGATGGAAAAACTATTGCTTCTGCCTCTTCTCTTGATCAGGAAATAATAACTAAGATCAAAAAAGGTAGCACTGTCGAATCTGCTCTCGAGGTAGGTAAGTTGATAGCACAAAGGAGTAAGAGTATTGGAGTCAAAACTGTTGTATTTGATCGAGGTGGATATAAATATCATGGTAGGGTTAAGGCCTTAGCAAACGCAGCAAGGGAAGGTGGTTTAATCTTCTGATTAAGTCAAAAAAGGAAAAATATATGGTTCGTGCTCAAGAAAAAGAAAAAGATGATGGCCTGGTTGATAAGTTGGTTCACATAAACCGTGTAGCTAAAGTTGTTAAGGGTGGGAGACGTTTTGCATTTGCTGCATTGGTTGTTGTAGGTGATAAAAAGGGGCGTGTAGGTCTTGGCTCAGGAAAGGCAAGGGAAGTTCCCGAGGCAATTAGAAAAGCTACTGATCAGGCAAAAAGGACATTACTTAGAGTACCTCTTCGTGAAGGAAGAACTCTTCATCATGATATTATTGGCAAATTTGGTGCAGGTAAAGTAATTCTCAGGTCAGCATCAGCAGGCACGGGTATAATTGCTGGAGGACCTATGAGAGCGGTATTTGAAGTCATGGGTGTTCAAGACGTTGTTTCAAAGAGTCAAGGTTCAAATAACCCCTATAACATGGTTAAAGCTACCTTTAAGGCTCTCCAATCACTAAATTCTCCTCGTATGATTGCTGCAAAAAGAGGAAAAAAAGTTGGAGAAATTGTCGGTAGAAGACCAGGTGCAGTGATACGTGATGAAGTAAATACCAATGAGGCAGTTCAAAATGTCTAAGGTAAAAAATTCAAAAACTATTAGTGTAACTCAGACTGGAAGCGCTATTGGTCGACATAGGTCTCAAAGAGCTACGCTTATTGGTTTAGGTTTAAATAAGATGAATAAAACCCGTGAATTAGAAGATACACCTTCAGTAAGGGGAATGATTAGTAAGGTAAAACATCTTGTAAGGGTTAATGAAAGTTAATTTTTTATTCATAGTTTTCAAGTGAAGGATTTTATTAGTGTATTTAAATACAATAAAAGATAAGACTGGTTCAAGGAAACAAAAAACACGTGTTGGTCGAGGCCCGGGTTCTGGAAAAGGAAAAACATGTGGCAGGGGCATGAAAGGACAAAAGTCTCGTTCTGGAATGTCTGTAAATGGTTTTGAAGGTGGTCAAATGCCTATCTACCGTCGATTGCCAAAAAGAGGATTTAATCCTTTAAATCCTAAAAAATACTCAATTATCAATATAGGAAGATTGCAGAAATTTATCGCTGATGGATCGATTGACTCTTCAAAAGATATTGACTTTAAAGTTCTACTAAGTGCTGGTCTGGTTAGGGGCAAGAGTGACGGAATTCGACTTTTAGGTAGTGGTGAATTAGATAGTAAGATTTCAATAGAAGTAGATTATGCCTCATCATCTGCTGTTGCTGCTGTAGAAAAGCTTGGGGGAAAGATTGAGATCAAATCTCTTAAAGATCCAGTTGAGAATAATAAGACTAATAAAGTTGAAAGTGACAAGGGTAAAGAATAAGAAAAATGGCATCAATAGCAGAACAAATGGCGGCAAATGTAAATTTTAGTGTGTTTGCTAAGGCAACTGAACTAAAGAAGCGTATTTGGTTTACATTAGGAGCTTTAATTGTTTACCGTACAGGTACTTTTATTACTCTTCCTGGAATTGATCCACAGGTAATGTCAGATATTATGCAGCAACAAAGCGGAGGCATGCTTGGTATGTTTGATGTTTTTGCTGGAGGTGCTCTCTCGCGAATGAGTATTTTTGCTCTTAATATTATGCCATATATATCTGCAGCCATTATTATGCAATTAATGGCAGCAGTTAACCCAACATTAGAACAAATGAAAAAAGAAGGTGTAACGGGTAGAGTTAAAATGAACCAATACACTCGATACCTAACTGTAGGTATCTGCGCACTTCAGGCTCTTGGAATTGCATCTGGGCTAGAAGGAGCTACAAGCTCAATCGGGGCATCTGCGGTCCTAAATCCAGGATTATTTTTTAAATTTACTACGATTATTACCCTCGTAGGTGGAACAATGTTTTTGGTTTGGTTGGGCGAGCAGATTAGTGAGAGGGGAATTGGTCAAGGTATATCAATTTTAATTTTTTCTGGAATTGTTGCAGGTGTTCCAAGTGCGATTGCCCAAACTTTAGAGTTGGGTAGGACAGGAGCTTTATCTCCATTCATAATAGTTGGTTTCTTGGTTGGGGGAATAGTAACTATTTTTATGATTTGTTACGTCGAGCTTGCGCAAAGAAGGATCATTGTTCAATATCCAAAACGACAAGTTGGGAATAAAATGTTTGGCGGAGAAAATTCTCACTTGCCCCTTAAATTAAATACCGCTGGTGTTATTCCAGCTATTTTTGCTAGTTCAGTTTTATTAATGCCTCTAACAATATCTGGATTGCAGGGAGGGGCCGTAGCACCTGGTGATGAAGGTAGTTTTTTAAATACCCTTTCAGTTTTATTTTCAAGAGGCCAACCCCTTTATCTTATAACTTATTCAGCTTTTATAGCTTTTTTTGCTTTCTTTTATACTGCATTAGTTTTTAACCCCGCAGATACTGCGGATAACTTAAGGAAATATGGCGGTTTTATCCCTGGGATAAGACCAGGTAAAAATACTTCTGATTACTTGGATTATGTTCTTACAAGATTAACAACAGTAGGTAGTCTGTATCTTATAATCGTTTGTCTAATTCCAGAAGTTTTGATCTCTCAACTAGCAGTTACTTTCTTTTTTGGAGGTACGAGTCTACTTATCGTCGTTAATGTAACTCTCAATACTGTTCAGCAAATTCNATCTCATCTTCTTGCTCATCAGTATGAGGGTTTGATTAAAAAATCTAAATTACGTGGCCGTAAGCGTTGAAAGTTAAAAGAATTATTCTTATTGGGCCACCAGGCGGGGGTAAAGGAACACAAGCTAAGCAGCTTGAAGCTGACTATGGTATTACTCAGCTCTCTACGGGTGATATTTTGCGCGAGGCAATAAGTTCTGGTTCAGAGCTTGGTGAAAAAGTAAAGGATACTATTGAGGGTGGTAATTTAGTTTCGGATGAAGTTATGATTGGACTAATTAAAGAGAGACTTTTAGCAAATGAGAGCAGAAGTGGCTTTATACTTGACGGTTTTCCAAGGACAATTTCTCAGGCTAAGGCTTTAAACGTTTTTCTTGCGGAAAATGAAATGGATTTGGATGCTGTTATAGAAATTAATGTACCTGATGAACTTCTTATTGAGAGAATTACAGGTAGATTCTCCTGCAGTAACTGCGGTCAGGGCTACCATGATACTTTTAATATGCCAAAAGTAGCAGGTATATGTGATGAATGTGGAGGGACGGATTTTACCAGAAGAAAAGATGATAATGAAGAAACTGTTAAAAATCGTCTTGTAGCTTATAATGAGCAAACTTCACCTTTAATCTCATTTTACAGAAAAATTGGTATTTTGAGCGTAATCGATGGTAATCAGGACATAAAATTAGTAACAAAATGCATAAAAGAGGTTTTAGATGCATAGGGATATGTTGACACAGAAGCGCTAGAGACATAAAGTCCCACGTTTTATCAACCAATTTTCCTTTAGATTAGAATTTTTAGGAGTAATAGATTTGGCACGTATTGCAGGCATAAATATCCCTACTGGAAAAAGAACTCCAATAGCCCTTACGTATATATATGGAATAGGTAGAGTTCGTGCATCAAAGATATGTGAAAAAGCAGGCATTGATAAAACTTTGAGGGTTAATCAGCTATCTGATGATGAAATTATGAAAGTAAGGGACATAATAGATAAAGACTTCATTGTTGAAGGTGATCTTAGAAGAGAAACGTCAATGAATATAAAACGTCTTATGGATTTGGGTTGCTATAAAGGATTAAGGCACAGAAAGGGTTTACCAGTACATGGGCAAAGAACTCATACAAATGCAAGGACTAGAAAAGGGCCAGCAAAAGCAATTGCTGGTAAAAAGAAGGTTACAAAGTAAAAGAGATTTTTAATGGCAAAAACACCTGTAAAAGCAAGAAAAAAAGTAAAAAAGAATATAACCTCGGGAATTGCACACGTAAATTCTACGTTTAATAATACTTTAATTACTATTACTGATGTTCAAGGAAATGCAATTTCATGGTCTTCCTCGGGAAGCCAAGGGTTTAAGGGGTCGAGGAAATCTACTCCATATGCTGCACAAGTTGCTGCAGAAGATGCAGGTAAAAAAGCTATAGAGCATGGTGTAAAGACTCTTTCTGTTCAAGTTAAGGGTCCGGGTAGCGGGAGAGAGTCTGCACTTAGAGCATTACAAACCGTTGGATTTACAATTACATCAATTAAAGATGTGACGCCAATACCTCACAACGGTTGCAGGGTTAGAAAGCGAAGAAGGGTCTAATTAATTAATAAATTTTTTTATGGGTACATAATATCTTGTACCTTTCACCATTTAGAAAAGCGAATGTGAGCCATGATACAGAAGAATTGGCAGGAACTAATTAAACCAGCTAACTTAAGCATTAAAGCTAATGAGGAAAATAGTCGTGTTGCCAAAGTTGAAGTTGAGCCTCTTGAGCGGGGCTTTGGTATTACCCTAGGTAACTCTTTGAGAAGGATATTACTATCTTCACTTCAAGGCGCGGCTGTAACATCTATAAAGATTGATAGTGTTCTCCATGAGTTTTCTTCAATTCCAGGAGTTCAAGAGGATGTTACTGATTTAATTTTAAATATAAAGCAAATTGCACTATCCCTTCATTCTGAGGATTCAAAAAAAATGCATCTAAGTGCTAGTGGTCCTGGGGTAATAACAGCTGGTCATATAGAAGCCCCCTCAGATATTGAAATTATGAATCCTAGCTTAGTTATTTGTAACCTTGATGAAGGCACTAAACTAGATATAGAGATGGAAGTAAGCAGCGGTAAAGGGTATGTGTCTGCTTCTCAAAATAGGAAAACTGATGATGCTCTAGGTGTAATTCCTATTGATGCAATTTTTAGTCCTGTAAGGAGAGTATCTTGTTCTGTTGATAATACTCGAGTTGGTCAGGTTACTGATTACGACAAATTATCAATGAGGATTGAAACAAATGGTGCAGTCGAGCCTGAGGATGCATTAGCCCTAGCTGCAAGAATACTCCAAGATCAGTTGCAGCTGTTTATAAATTTTGAAGAGCCAGCGCAAGCCTATAATGAAAGGCCTGAAGAAGATCTTCCATTTAATAAGAATCTGCTCCGTAAGGTTGATGAGTTAGAATTATCTGTTAGATCGGCTAACTGTCTAAAAAATGATAATATAATTTATATAGGTGATTTGGTTCAGAAGACAGAATCAGAGATGCTTCGTACTCCAAATTTTGGAAGAAAATCCCTAAATGAGATTAAAGAAGTATTGGCACAAATGGGACTTCACTTAGGAATTGATGTTCCTAATTGGCCTCCTGAAAATATTGAGGATTTAGCAAGAAAAATCGAGGATCCTTTTTAGAGATTCTTGTAAATAAAAATAATTTTTAAGGTGAATTATGCGTCACAAGCTTAGTGGACGAAAACTTAATAGAACTAGTCAGCACCGAAGAGCGTTATTTGCAAATTTGGCAAATGCTTTGTTTAAGCACGAACAAATAAAAACAACTTTACCAAAAGCTAAAGATTTACGGTCTTATGCAGAAAAGTTGATTACTCTTGCCAAAAAAGGAGGATTACATTCTAAGAGGCTGGCTATGGCCAAGTTAAGAGATGCCAGTGTTGTTTCAAAATTATTCTCTGAAATCGCGGAACGTTATAGTGAAAGATCAGGCGGATATACAAGGGTTATAAAGTCTGGTTATAGATATGGCGATACTGCACCAATGGCAATCATTGAGTTAGTAGATCGTAACAAAGATGCTAAGGGACTGGATTCTGGTCCAGTGATTGAAAAGAAACCAGACCCTGAGGAAGCCTTAGAAAATTAAACTGAGATTAAAAAGTGTTGACTAATTTTCACAAAATCAGTTTGTTCTTATTGTTATTTTTTAGTATTCCCAATTATATTAATTCTCATACAATTACAGAAAATAGCCATTTAGAAAATTATAATCTTACCTTCTCTAAGGTAGTTAAACAGACTTCTCCGTCAGTTGTAAATATTTATACAAGTAAATTGATAAAAGAAAGAAGGCCAAACCTTTTTAATGATCCTTTTTTTCAAAGATTTTTTGGAGGAGGTATTGATGATCTACTTGGCTTGCCTCGTGAGAGGATACAAAACTCATTAGGATCAGGGGTTATTGTCAAAGATGGTGGTATAGTTGTTACAAATAATCACGTCATAGACGGTGCTGATAAAATTAAAGTTGTTTTATCTGATAGAAGGGAATTTGATGCATCTATAGTGGGAACTGATAAAAGAACTGATCTTGCAGTATTAAGAATTATCAACCCGCCAGTTGATTTACCTTCCCTTAAACTGGATAAGTTTAATAAAGTTGATGTTGGAGACTTTGTTTTAGCGATAGGAAACCCTTTTGGGGTTGGTCAAACAGTTACAAGTGGAATTGTTTCTGCACTAGCTAGGTCTAATGTTGGAGTATCAGATTTTCGTTCTTTTATTCAAACCGATGCAGCTATTAATCCTGGAAATTCTGGAGGGGCATTAGTTTCATTATCAGGTATTCTAGTTGGGATTAATACGGCAATATTTTCACAAGATGGTGGAAATGTGGGAATTGGTTTTGCAATACCTACATCCATGGTAAGCGTTGTGGTTAAAAGTATACTCAAAAATGGAAAAGCGGTTAGAGGTTGGTTTGGTGCAGAAACTCAAACTATTACTGCCGAGATCGCAGATGCGTTGGGCTTAGAAAAGCCTATAGGTGTAATTGTAAATAAAGTTTACAAAAGGAGTCCGGCAAATAAAGCTATGATCAGGCAAGGTGATCTTATAATAGGTGTAAACGAAAATAGTGTTTTAGATTCTAATAATTTAAAATATCTCTTAGCAACCATTGAGATTGGTGAAGAGACAATGTTAAGGGTAGTTAGAGGCGATGTGGAAATAAATTTATTTATTACCCTACTTCCACCACCAGAGATACCAAAAAGAAATACTAGAGAGATTAAGCCATCTATTCCACCATTTGGTGGTGCAACAGTTGCAAATATTAATCCAGCACTTGTGGAGGAATTAGGTATCGGTTTTGAAGAAGGTGTAATAATTTTAAATGTATTAAGAAGGAGCTTTGCCCGACAAGTAGGTTTAATACCTGGTGATTTGATTGTTAAGGTAAATGGAAGAAATATTAATAAGGTATCAGATCTCTTAGATATAATATCAGAGCCCTCTTCAAAGTGGATATTTACTTTTAAAAGAAATGGCAAGTTGATCCAGAGGTCTATTAGCCTGTAAATAATAGTTTTAGGGAAGTTTATGATTTCTGTGGAAACAAAAGTTGTAACTTATGATGAGAAAAACCTCCGGTTAGATAAGTGGTTTAGGAAACATTATCCATCATTGCCACACAATAGATTAGAAAAATTAATCAGGGGTGGAAATATAAGGGTCGATGGCTGTCGTTGTAAGTCAAATCTTCGACTTGAGGAAGGACAGGAAATAAGAATACCACCTCTTGCAAATAGAAATATTATAGTAAAAAAAGTAAAAAATACTATTCCTCAGAAAAGATTCATTGATCTAATTTTGAATTCAATTATTTATAAGGACGAAAAAATAATTGTATTAAATAAACCTCCTGGTGTTGCTGTGCAGGGAGGATCAAAGCAGAAAGAGCATATAGATGGCATGCTCGATTATTTAAAATTTGAATATAAAACAAGACCGAAGTTAGTTCATAGAATCGATAAAGCTACTTCGGGAATATTAGTTTTAGGTAGGTTAGAGGATATTACTACTAAATTAACAGAGGCTTTTAAAAAAAGTTTAATTGAAAAAATTTATTGGGCTATAGTAATCGGAAAACCAGATAAAGATGTTGGTATCATAGACGCATCATTAATAAAACAGACGGGTAAGCATTTTGAAAAAATGGAAGTTAATTTTGAGTTAGGCAAAAGAAGTCTAACCGAATTTAGAGTAATATCTGGATTATCAAATAAATTTACATGGATAGAATTACGACCTAAAACTGGAAGGACGCATCAGCTGCGGGTTCATTGTTCATATATTGGAACACCAATTCTGGGTGATGGAAAATATGGTGGTAAATTAAAAACAATTACAAGCATTAACGGAAATGAATTATTTCTTTTAGCTAGGGGTATAAGGATTAATTTAAATGATATAAATGAGAAAGTATTTTATGCGCCGCTTCCAAAGCATATGAAAGATGCCTTTGAACACTTAGGCTTTGATGCATCGGAAGGCCATTCGTTTGATTAAGAAACAAAATATAAATTACTTACTCAAAAGTAACTCTTTTAACAAGTTTTATGACAATGTATCAATTAAAAATCACCAAAATGAATTTTTAGTTTTCCTCGATGATAACCAGTTAATCTCACCTGAAAATAACCTTGTTTCATACCCTTCATTTAGTTTAATTAAATCTATTGCTGACGAGTGGATCGTTCAAAAAGATTCGATAAATTTAGAATCTATGCTAATGAATAAATTATTTTTTACGGCTTTGGATAAAGTAAAGCCAAATTTATCTATACATATTGATGAACTATTAAATTTTATCGATTTTGACCTTTTATGTTATCACGTGAAAGCCCCACATGATTTAAAAAAAATTCAAGAAAAAAAATTCCATCCAATAATATTATGGTTATCTACCGAGTATAGAATAAGCCCAACTATTAATCATGAAATAATATCTATTCCTAATAAAGAAGATGTAAAATTGAATTTAAGAGAATTACTGTATTCATTTGATTTCATCGAGTTAACTTTACTACAATTTTTAATAAATATATTAGGATCAATAATTTTAGGAATTGCCTTTCTTAAAGGTAGATTAAGTGAGAATGAAATAATCAAATTAATTTATTTAGAGGAGGACTGGAGAGCTAATTTATCCGGGGATAAAGAAAATTCTTATGATGAAAAGAAAAATATCTTGGCTGACATGAAATTGGTAAAGAAAATAATCAATATAAAGTAATTATGTCATTCATAAGTATTATTTTTTTCTATAATATGTCTGGATATTAATAGAAAAAGAATAATAGTAAATAAAAAAGTTATAGGCAAAATGCCAAAAACTTTGAAGGATACCCAAGTATCTGTGCTAAATATTCTCCATACTACTTCATTTATTACTGCTAGAAACAAGAAGAATATTATCCATGCATTTGTAGCTATCCGCCAACCCCTTTCAGTTAGATTTAAAGCAGGTGACAGTAGCATCTTTAAGAAAAATTTCCCTGAGAGGAGACCTAGAAATAATATAAGAGCTAGAGTTAGATTTATTAAGGTTGGTTTTATCTTAATAAATATTTCATCATTGAAGGCAATAGTCAGGGACCCAAAAAGTAAAATAAAAAATAAAGTTATCACTTGAGTTCTCGGAATTTTTTTATTGAGAATATAGTAAATGAGCGTAGTTATAGGTGTTGTTGCTACAATTGCTATTGTGGCTGTAATTATTCCACTATTTTTATTAACTAGAAAGAATATTAGTAGAGGAAGAAAATCTAGAAAAAAATTCGTTAACTTTTTCATTCTGGCCTTAAAAATTGTTGTATAAATGAGTAATATAAGTATCTATATAATTATTTTATATTGTGAAATTTAGTTTGTTTCAATAATAATGTATATTATGTCAAAAATAACTATAAACCTTTTATTAATCCATATACTTAGGGTCTATGCCTTCTGGGAGAGCTTATGAGTGAAACTAATCAAAAACTTGAAGATATGAGACTTAAGGCTGTTCAGGGAGGCGGTCATAGAAGAATAGAATCCCAACATAAAAAAGGTAAGCTTACTGCAAGAGAGAGAATAGATATCTTAGTTGATGAGGGTTCGTTTGAAGAGTGGGATATGTTTGTAGAACATCGTGCTGTAGACTTTGGAATGAATAATAAAAAAATCTTAGGAGATGGTGTTGTTACTGGTGTAGGCAAAGTTAATGGAAGGACAGTCTTTATTTTTAGCCAAGATTTTACAGTGTTTGGGGGTTCGTTGTCAGAATCTCATGCAAAGAAAATACTTAAAGTTATGGAGAAAGCAGTCCAAGTTGGTGCACCAATTATTGGTTTAAATGACTCAGGGGGTGCAAGGATTCAGGAGGGAGTTGCTTCTTTGGGTGGATATGCAGATGTATTTTATCAAAATGTTTTAGCATCTGGAGTTGTGCCTCAGATATCCATGATTATGGGACCATGTGCTGGTGGTGCTGTGTATTCACCTGCAATGACAGACTTTATCTTTATGGTTAAAGATACTTCTTATATGTATGTTACAGGACCAGATGTTGTTAAGACAGTTACTCATGAAAATGTAACACATGAAGAGCTTGGTGGAGCAATTACTCATTCATCAAAATCAGGAGTTGCAGATTGTGTATTTGATAATGATATAGATTCTCTCATTCAGCTAAGAAAGTTACTTAGCTTTTTACCTTTGAATAATAAGTCTTCACCTCCTTCATTTGATTCAATTGATCCAAATGATAGAATAGAAACTTCATTGGATACATTAATCCCTGATAACTCTAATAAGCCTTATGATATGAAAGAGCTTATACTAAAGGTAATTGATGAAGAAGATTTTTTCGAGATTGGCCAAAATTATGCAAAAAACATCATTATTGGCTTTGCAAGAGTTGGAGGAGAGTCAGTTGGTATCATTGCAAATCAGCCAATGGTTTTAGCTGGATGTCTTGATATAGAATCTAGTGTCAAAGCTGCCAGATTTGTAAGATTCTGTGATTGTTTTAATATACCTCTTGTTACTTTTGTCGATGTCCCTGGTTTTATGCCAGGAACGGAACAGGAATACGGAGGTATTATAAAACATGGTGCAAAGTTACTTTTTGCATATGCTGAAGCTACAGTTCCAAAGATAACTATAATTACTAGGAAGGCCTATGGTGGTGCATATGATGTTATGAGTTCTAAGCATATTAAGGGAGACTTAAACTATGCATGGCCCTCGGCTGAAATTGCCGTAATGGGCGCAAAGGGAGCGGTAGAAATAATATTTAGAGAAGATTTAGATAATCCTGAGAAAATTCAAAAAAGAACAAAAGAATATGAGGATAATTTTGCAAACCCTTACAAAGCCGCAAGCTTAGGTTTCATAGATGATATTATTTTTCCTAAAGATACGCGAAAATATATATTTAATGGTCTTAAACTATTAAAGACAAAAAATATTTCTGGTGTGTGGAAAAAACACAGCAATATACCACTGTAGTTATAGTAAGGTAAATTTTATGTTTAAAAAAGTACTTATCGCTAATCGCGGAGAAATAGCTTGTAGGATAATTAAAACATTAAAGAAGATGGATATCAAATCTGTTGCCGTTTATTCTGACCCTGATAAAAATTCATTACATGTAAAATTAGCTGATGAGTCCTGCAGAATTGGAGAGGCTCATTCATCTAGTAGTTATTTGAATATAGATAATATTGTTGATGCATGTAAGTCTATGAATGTTGATGCGGTGCATCCTGGGTATGGTTTTTTATCAGAAAATGTTGAATTCAAAAAAAGACTTGATAAAGAGGGTATTAAATTTATTGGTCCAAATGAATTAGCAATTGATATAATGGGTGATAAAATCCGATCAAAGGAAGTAGCGAAGGGTTGTGGTGTTCCAACAGTCCCAGGAAATACTGATGAGGTAAGAGATGCTAAGCATGCTATAAAAGTTTCTAATGAAATTGGATATCCTGTTATGATTAAAGCATCGGCAGGTGGTGGTGGTAAAGGCATGAGGATTTCTTATAGTGATGCAGAAACTGGAGAAAGCTTTGATCGTGCTCGTTCAGAGGCCTTATCATCGTTTGGTGATGACAGAATATTTATAGAAAAATTTATTGAGAATCCCCGTCATATTGAAATTCAGGTCTTGGCTGATAGCCATGGTAATTATCTTTATTTAGCTGAACGTGAGTGTTCCATCCAAAGACGCCATCAAAAGGTAATAGAAGAATGTCCTAGCCCTTTTATTAACACAACTCAAAGGAAATTAATGGGAGAAAAGGCAGTTATATTAGCTAAAGAGGTAAATTATGTTTCAGCAGGAACTGTCGAATTTATAGTTGATAAGGATCATAATTTTTATTTTCTTGAGATGAATACAAGATTGCAGGTTGAACACCCAGTTACTGAAATGGTAATTGGTATTGATTTGGTTGAATGGATGATAAAGATTGCCTGCGGAGAAAAATTAAATTTAAAACAAAATGAAATTATAATTAAAGGCTGGGCAATCGAAAGTCGCATCTATGCTGAGGATCCCTTTAGAGGTTTTCTCCCCTCAACAGGTAGGGTAACAAAATATATAACACCAACTGAGACTGAAAATATAAGGATTGATACAGGCATCTATGAGGGTGGTGAAATTTCAATTTATTATGACCCCATGATCGCGAAATTATGTTCATGGGGTAATAATCGCAAAGAGGCTCTAAAATTCATGAAAGATGCTTTAAATCGTTATATTGTTAAGGGGCTGCAACATAATATTCCATTTCTTTCTTCTATTATGTTAAATGAAACTTTTATAAATGGTAATTTATCTACAAATTTCATACAAAATGAATATCCTGATGGTCTTACAAATTATGAAGAAGATAATACAGACCTGTCCAGGATTATCGCCTTAGCTACTTTACTAAATGAATTGTCTGACAATAGATTAAAAATAAATAATAATTCTAATTATTTAAATCAAAACTCAATCTTCTTAGTAGAGTATAATAAAAAGAAGTATGATGTTAGAATTAGAAGAGAAGGGGCGTATGAAAAAGTATTAATATCAAATGATTTATCAAATATTGCTAATGTAAAAATTAATAATGAAGAATTTAATTTTTGTATTTACTGGGACTTTTTCTCACCAATTGTAAAAGTATTAGTAAATAAAGAAGAATTCTTTTTTCAGATTCAGAAAGAAGATTTTGGATATAAGATTTATAATAATGGTTTTGAGATCTATCCAAAAGTTTTACCCTATAGAAATGCTCATTTACAAGAATATATGCCAGAAAAAGTTGATCAGGACCGAAGTAATTTTTTAATATCTCCCATGCCGGGTCTCTTAGTTTCGATCAGTGTTAAAGTAGGTCAGTCTGTAAAGGAGGGAGAAAGCCTTGTCGTTGTAGAGGCGATGAAAATGGAAAATGTTCTTCGGGCTGAACGTGATGTTACCATAAAGTCTATTAAACACAATACTGGTTCTTCATTAGCTGTAGATGAAGTAATTATGGAATTTGAATAGGTGACTTTGTTAAGTAGTATTACTACTATTCACCTAAAGGTCTATGGGAAGGTACAAGGTGTTTCCTACCGTTATTGGGTGAAGGAAAATGCTATAAAGCTTGGTATTTCAGGTTGGGTAAAAAACAAAGATGACAAGACTGTTGAGATAATTGCAAATGGTACACAAGCACACATAGATAGCTTTATAGAGTCTTGTAATATAGGATCAGAAAATTCAGAGGTGCAGAAAGTAGACATACTTTTAATAGATAAGGTTGGTCATGGAGGATCTTTTCCATTATCTGATTTCCAGATCCTCTATGATAATTTATCTGATGACTAATTCTTGTTTATGTTCTATAAAAACTTTAAATATTTTTTCAAACTCTTCAATCAGAATTTTATCAATTAATTCATTTTCTACAGATAATCCTAAATTTTTAATTGATGTAACGCCATATTCGTTTAAGCCGCATGGAACTATACCTTTATAGTTCTGAAGGTTTGGACTTATATTCAATGAAATTCCATGGAGTGAGACCCAACGTCTTATTCGAACACCAATTGCTGCAATTTTTTTTTCTTGAACTAATCCTTCTTTTTTTTCATCAACCCAAATACCTATTCTTCCACAATGTGCTTTGGCATCAATTCCGAACCTAAATAATGAATTAATTAGCCATTTTTCAAGGTATTTTACATATTGTCTAACATCTTTTTTGTAGTATGCTAAATTTATCATAACATATATTACTCTTTGTCCTGGACCATGATAGGTGTATTGACCACCTCTGCCAGTTTGAATTATGGGAAATAATCCGTCATTTAATAAGTCTTTGTTCTTTGAGCTAGTTCCTGCGGTGTATACTGAAGGATGTTCAAGAAACCACAAGACCTCATTTGTTTTACCATTAATAATGTTATCAACAATTTCATCCATCTTATTTATGGCAGTTAGATATTCTATTGGGTCTGAATTCTTGTAATAATGTATTTTTCTATTATTTATCATAGCAATATATTATACAAAAAATATATACTATTGTATTTATTAAATTTATATCTTAAAAATATTTATTATAATACTGCGGTCGTGGCGGAACTGGTAGACGCGCAGCGTTGAGGTCGCTGTGGGAGATAATCCTGTGGAGGTTCAAGTCCTCTCGACCGCACCAATATACTTGATAGATATAGATAAGCCCGGCCAATTGTTTATCAGTTTTACTAGCGACCGTAACTGATATCACAGGTCCCTTCTTATTTTTATCACTAGAAGTATTATCTTGGTTCCAGTATGAATTTTATGCACTACTAATTACCTTTTTTAAATGTTCTGCAATAGAAAGGCAGGATGTAAGACCTGGTGAGTCTATTCCATATAATGAATAGAAATTTTCACATCCAGTTTCTTTTGGTGTATGAATAATAAAGTCTGAAGCTTTGGTCTTGTTAACTTTAGTTCTGATACCTGCATAACCGGGGCTTAACATCTCAGATTTTACATTTGGCCAGTATTTTTTTATATCCGAATAGAAACTTGCTAACCTTTTGCTATCTACCTCGTAATTTATAATGTCAGTCCATTCTATATCTGGCCCAAATCTTCCTCTCCCGGAAAGATCGGGAGTAAAATGAATACCAAGACTATGTTTTCCAGGTATTGGGTATACTAATCTCGAAAATGGAGCCTTCTTATTTAGGTAAAAGTAGTTACCCTTAGCGTAAAATATATTCGGTATTTTATTTTTATTTATTCCTATAAAATTATTACTTAATTCTTGTGCACCTAATCCAGAACAGTTTATAACCGTTTTGCATATAACTTTAGACTCTTCTTTATCATCTATCTTAATAACTATTCCATTTTTATTTAATTCCCCACCTTTGACTCTACATTTTTTTACAATAGCTCCATTATTTCTTTCAATATCGGATTGAAGGGCAAGCATAAAACTGTGGGAGTCAAAGATACCTGACTCATTTGATAAAAGTGAGCCCGAACAATTAATTTCTGGTTCTAATTTTTTTACATCTATCCTATTAAGATATGTTAGTTCTACTCCATTATTTCTAGCATTGTGTTCAAGTAATTCTAATGCTTTAAGTTCCTCCTCATTAGTTCCTATAATTATTTTACCTAACTTTTTATAATTAATATTGTACTTATGGAAAAAGTCATAAATTAACTTCCTTCCTTGAACACAAAATTTAGCTTTTAGACTATTTTCTGGATAATATATACCAGCATGTACTACCTCACTGTTTCTAGAACTAGTACCCATTCCAACATGTTCATTCTCTTCTAAAACAAGAACATCTCTCCCCAAGAATGATAATGCTCTTCCTATTGCTAGCCCAATAACTCCAGCACCAATAATTACACAATCAGCTTTATTCATATATATACAGTTAAATTAGAGGTTTATTTG
>NZGX01000070.1 GCA_002691085.1 Rhodospirillaceae bacterium
GCAAATTGTAATATCTGCAGATAAGTCCCCTTCTGACCTAGAGGAAATTGGAGGAAGATTAAGGTCGAGGCTATCTTCAGGTTTGGTTGCAGACCTTCATCCAACAACTTTTGAATTACGCTTGGGGATATTGGATGCAAAGGCTGAGAATTTAGGTGTAAAAGTTCCTAGAAAGGTAAAAGAATTCTTAGCTCATAGAATTACCTCAAATGTAAGAGAGCTCGAGGGTGCATTAACAAGACTAACTGCTAACGTTCAATTGGTTGGTGGTGATATTACACTTGAGTTAGCTCATTCTCTTTTGCATGACCTGTTAAAATCTCATGAGAGACGACTCACAATTGAGGCTATACAAAAACAAGTTGCAGATCATTTTCAGATAAGATTATCAGATATGAGTTCTGCAAGAAGAGCAAGAACTGTTGCGCGACCTAGGCAAATTGCAATGTATTTAGCCAAACAGCTAACATCAAGGTCTCTTCCTGAGATAGGAAGGGCATTTGGTGGAAGAGATCATACAACTGTAATACATGCAGTCAGAAAGGTAGAGGAGTTAATGAAGGCAGATGTTGGCTTTTCAGAAGATGTTGAGTTGTTAACAAGAATGTTAGAGAGCTAATTTTTGTAACCCTTTATTCTTTAAATTCTTGCTTATTTGTATATTTTTAATATGTTAGAATAGTTAGCTTATAATTTATGAGTTATTTTTTTTATGAACCTTGTCATTGACAGAGCCAACCTATTAAAGTCACTCAACCACGTCCAAAGTGTAGTTGAGAGAAGAACAACTATTCCTATTCTATCAAATGTTAGAATAGATGCATCGATTGATCATATTCGGTTAAGCGCAACGGATATGGATATAGAGGTAGTAGAAAAAACGTCTGCTAATGTTCTTCAGGATGGGCAGGTAACTGCTTCAGCACACACTCTATACGATATAGTTAGAAAACTTCCAGAGGGCGCTCAAGTGGAAATGATTTATGATGACAACCAACTTAGTCTTAATTCTGGTAGGTCTTCTTTTAAATTATCTTGTTTGCCTGCAGACGATTTCCCTTCTTTAACTCCAGGTGATTTTATTAACAATTTTAGTATATCATCTGCAGACCTCGCTTCTCTGGTCGATAAAACAAGGTTTGCTATCTCTACTGAGGAAACAAGGTATTATTTAAATGGGATTTACTTCCACTCAATAAAAAATGAAGGTGCAGAAGTTCTAAGGGTGGTTGCAACTGATGGACATAGGCTTGCACTTTCTGAGATGGCTCTTCCAGAGGGAGCACTTAATATGCCGGGCATAATTATTCCTAGAAAAGCAGTTTCCGAATTAAGAAAACTTATAGATGAATTTTCTGGTGAATTAAAAATTGAGCTTTCAGAGACTAAAATACGTTTTTCGATGGAAGATATTCTTTTAACTTCAAAGTTAATTGATGGTGAGTTTCCTGAATATGATAGAGTGATACCTAAAGAAAACAATAAACTCCTTGAGGTAAGCACTAAGGCTTTTTCGAATGCAGTTGATAGAGTGTCTGCAATAAGTGCAGAAAAATCTAGATCCATAAAATTAAATTTTGAAAAAAGCTTAGTCATCTTATCAGCATCAAGTCCCGAAAATGGAAGTGCATCTGAAGAGCTTGAAGCAAGTTACGAATCTGAACCGTTCGAAATCGGATTTAACTCAAGGTATTTGCTTGATATAATGCAACAAATTGAAGGAGAGGCAGTCAGGTTTAACATGTCTGGGCCTGATGCTCCTACAATAGTAAATGACTCCTCAGATGGAAGTTCCACCTACGTATTAATGCCAATGCGAGTTTGATCTGTCGAGAGAATTCTAAAATTAAAAACATTCAAGATAAAACAAAGAATACAAACGGTATTGTTAAATTAACGCTCTCTAATTTTAGAAATTATAAAGACATGAGGCTAGCCCTTGACTCACGCTCTTTAGTTCTAACAGGTGATAATGGTGCTGGTAAAACTAATATTCTTGAAGCTATTTCCTTGCTGGGTAGAGGTTCAGGATTAAGAAATGCAAAGCTTTCTGAAATTGGATCAAGAAATGTAGATGACGAGAATGGAGACTCGTGGGCTGTAGCTGTCAGTTTAAGGTCTGACAATGTATTAACTAATATGGGTACAAGTTTTGATATTGTTTCTAAGGCAAAAAGGAAGGCTAATATAGATGGGCGAGGGGAAGAATCTTTAAGTTCTTTTTCTGAGTTCATAAGCGTTCTATGGTTAACACCCCAAATGGATAATTTATTTATGGAATCTCCATCAGATAGGAGAAGGTTTGTTGATAGGATGGTCTCTGTTATTGACCCTGACCATACAGGCA
This sequence comes from Rhodospirillaceae bacterium, assembly GCA_002691085.1. Classification (GTDB taxonomy): domain Bacteria; phylum Pseudomonadota; class Alphaproteobacteria; order Rhodospirillales; family Rhodospirillaceae. Next base: position 2,348 of record NZGX01000070.1, read on the forward strand.
GATGCGCTGTTTTTGATCGAGCAAATAGGCAGAGGATGAAACTCTTTCGTGATGGAGTACATGATGCACACTGGCATGAAGCCTTAGAAGATGTACTTTGTAGGTATGGTGTTTCTATTTCTGCTGCTAGAATAGACTTTCTAAATCGCATGAACAAGTCTCTTTCTGATTATCAAGGACCTTTTCCAATTCCTATTTTATCTATGGTCGGAGAAATAGACACCCTTCTTAATGACAGGCCAGCAATTGAAGCTGAGGAATTATTTAGAAAAAATTTAGAGGAAAAAAGATTAATTTTTTCTAAAAACGGTGATTTATTTAATACAGATGGACCGAATCGCTCAGACCTTAAGGTTATAATGAAAAATAACGGAAGAGTAGCATTTGAGTGCTCAACTGGGGAGCAGAAAGCCTTATTGGTTTCTATAATTCTTGCGAATCTCTCTTTGTTGCCTTTAAGAAAAAATAGAACAAGAATATTACTTCTTGATGAGGTGGTGGCCCATCTTGATAAAGGTAGAAGAAGTTTTTTATTTGATCGTTTATTCCAGATAAATACACAGGTTTGGATAACAGGTACTGATAAAAATATTTTTTCAAGCCTTGGAGATAAAGTGCAACATTTCACTGTCGAGAATTCTATGGTATCTTAGTTTTTTGGTTTATTTGAGTTATAAATGAAATAAGCTAAGCTAATTATGATTTCCAACAGCATTAGGTTTTTTTATGGTAAAGACTGCAAATAATAAATTACCTGCATACGATGCGGGTTCTATTAAGGTTCTCAAAGGGCTCGAAGCTGTAAAGAAACGTCCGGGTATGTACATAGGTGATACAGACGATGGTTCTGGTCTTCATCACATGGTTTATGAAGTTGTTGATAATTCAATAGACGAATCTTTAGCAGGTTTTTGCAACAAAATCGAAGTTATCCTCAACGGGGACCGCTCAGTTACTGTTAGGGACAATGGAAGAGGAATTCCAGTTGATATTCATGAGGGTGAGGGTATTTCAGCTGCAGAAGTTATAATGACACAGCTACATGCTGGAGGTAAATTCGATCAAAATTCATACAAAGTTTCCGGTGGCCTGCATGGTGTTGGTATATCTGTCGTAAATGCTCTCTCCGAGAATCTCGAATTAAAGATATGGAGAGATGGTAAGGAATACCTTGCAAGATTTGAAAATGGCGGAATAAAAGAACACCTTGCTGTTTCAAATGAAATAGGTGAAAAGGAACAAAAGACAGGGACAGAAATTAGGTTTTTACCATCATCAGATACATTTACTATGACTGAGTTTAACTTCTCTACTTTAGAACATAGACTAAGGGAACTTGCCTTTCTAAACTCAGGTGTTCGCCTACAGTTAATCGACGAAAGACAAAGTGAGCCTAAGGTTATAGATTTACATTATGAGGGAGGAATTCTAGAGTTTGTTAAGCATCTAGATAGGTCGACTAAAACGCTTCATGATAAGCCTGTTGTTATAAATGGAGAGAAAAAAGGTATTAACGTTGAACTTTGTCTTGAATGGAATGACTCATACCATGAGAACACAGTCTGTTTTACAAACAATATAAGGCAGAGAGACGGCGGTACCCATCTAGCAGGACTTAGGGCTGCTTTGACTCGTTCTATTAATGCATATTCTAATCAAATGGGTTCAGCAAAAAAAGAAAAAGTACAGCTTTCTGGTGATGATATGCGTGAAGGTATGACTTGTGTTCTTTCAGTAAAGGTACCTGACCCTAAATTTTCTTCTCAAACTAAGGATAAGCTTGTATCGTCAGAGGTAAGGCCGGTGGTTGAAAGTATTGTAAATGAAAATTTATCAAACTGGTTTGAGGAACACCCAGGAGAATCAAAAAAAATAATAGGTAAGGTTGTAGAGGCTGCTCTGGCCAGGGAAGCTGCAAGAAAAGCAAGAGAATTGACTCGGAGGAAAGGTGCCCTTGATGTTTCTTCCCTGCCAGGAAAGCTTGCAGACTGTCAATCAAAAGACCCTCAAGACAGTGAATTATTTATTGTTGAGGGTGACTCAGCTGGCGGCTCAGCAAAACAAGGCAGAGATAGAGTTTATCAGGCTATCCTTCCATTAAGAGGAAAGATACTAAATGTTGAAAGAGCAAGGCTAGATAAAGTGTTATCTTCTAATGAAATTGGTACTTTAATTACTGCATTAGGAACCGGGATAGGGGATGGTGAGTTTAATCTAAAGAAACTTAGGTATCACAAGATAATAATAATGACAGATGCAGATGTGGATGGAAGTCACATACGGACACTCTTATTAACTTTTTTTTATAGACAGATGCCAGAGCTTATAGAAAATGGCTATCTATATATTGCTCAACCACCACTATACCGGGCAAAAAAGGGTAATTCAGAAGTTTATTTAAAAGATGACAATAGTCTGGAAAAGCATTTGATAAATGCAGGTCTTAAAGATGCAGTTGTGGTAAAAAAATCTGGAGAGCAAATTTCTGGAAAGGAGCTTGAGGGACTTGTATCTAGCGCTTGGAAGATTAAAGAAATAATCAAGGATATNGGACAAAGGTATCCAGTCCACATAGTTGAACAGATTGCAATAGCAGGAGGGTTTAAAGAAGGATTGCTTCAAGACCAGAAAAATGCTCAGGCTACTGTAGACTATATTTCTACCAGGTTAAATTCTTTAGAAAATGAATTTGAGAGGGGATGGTCAGGTTCCATTGACGGGAAAGAAGGTATAATTTTTAGTAGGTTAGTAAGAGGAGTCAATGAAAGTTATGTATTTGATCTATCAGCATTCCAGTCAACCTCTGCAAGAGCGTTAAATGAGGATGAAAATACAATAATGTTACAAAGCAACTTTAATAAGGTGTTAAACCTTCTTATTAAAGACGTTAGTAAAGAAATTAATGGCCCAATTGCTTTAATTGATGCAATCATTGGTGAGGGTAGAAAAGGTACAAGTACTCAAAGGTATAAGGGGTTGGGTGAAATGAATCCCGATCAGTTGTGGGAAACTACTTTAGACCCAGAAATTAGAACTCTACTGAGGGTGAGGCCGGGAGAGTCCGAAAATACTAATAAACTTTTTGAAGAACTAATGGGTGATGTAGTTGAGCATAGAAGGAAATTTATTCAGGAACGTGCATTAGAAGTTACAAATCTCGATGCATAGTATTTAGAGTCCTTAAATTAATTTTATAAAATGAATTCTAATGAAGAAGCCTAAGTTTAATAGCTGGTATTTTTTTTCGAATCTCTTGTCGATATTTATCTGGATTTTTCTATTAATTATTGGCGTTGTTTTTTATTATTATTATACCTTGCCAGAAATTAATTTCTCAATTGAGTCTACAAAAAGAAAACCAACAATAACTATTTTAGACTCAGAAGATAATGAGATTAGAGAAATAGGCTCACCCTATGGTGAGTTTATTAGTATAGATAACCTTCCATCATCGTTACATGCAGCAATCCTATCCATAGAAGATAGGCGGTTTTATTCGCATCCTGGAATTGACTTCAGGGCCTTGATACGAGCATTTTTTGTAAACTTTAACGCTGGATATATTGTTCAAGGTGGGAGTACAATAACTCAACAGCTAGCAAAAAATCTTTTTCTTACTCCCGAAAGAACACTTTCAAGAAAAATTAGAGAAGCTCTTCTAGCTATATGGCTAGAAAGAAATTTCACAAAGGACCAGATATTATCTTTATATTTAAATAGAGTTTATCTAGGTGCGGGTACATACGGAGTTTCTTCAGCCTCAAAAGAATATTTTGGTCTTTCTGTGGAAGAATTATCTATATATCAATCTGCAATGTTATCAGGTTTAATGAAAGCACCATCAAAATACAACCCAAAGACAAATATAGATGCGGCTCGTAAAAGAACTGAGACTGTTCTCATGTCGATGGTTGATGCAGGATATATATCAAAAAAAGAACTACAGGAAATTGAGCGTGATGCAAAAATAATAATTCGAAAAAGAAATGAAAATATTGGAAGATACTATACCGACTGGATTATCTCCCAGCTTGAAAGCATGCTCGGTAAAATTAATCAGGACCTTGAAGTAGTTACTACTATCGATAAAAGTTTACAGCTACATAGTGAGAAAATAATTCAAGAAAAAACTTCTGACTTAATAGATCAATCTGAATTGAACCAGGCAGCCTTAATCGTTTTATCTAATAATGGTGCAGTAAAGGCAATGGTTGGGGGAAGAGACTATTCAAAGAGTCAATTCAATAGGTCAGTTAATGCAAAGAGACAGCCAGGCTCAGCATTTAAGCCGTTTGTATATTTATCAGCTCTAGAGGCAGGTATGCTTCCAAATGATACGATTGAGGATAAACCAATTAATATTAATGGATGGAAACCAAGGAATTTCTCTGATGAGTACGAGGGTAGGGTTACTCTTGAAGAAGCTCTATCAAGATCAATTAATACAGTTGCGGTTCGCATTGCAAGACTAGTTGGGGCTGAGTCAATTATAAATATAGCAAGGAGATTTGGTTTTACTTCTACCATGTCTAAAGACCTGAGTATAGCATTAGGTACCTCTGAGGTAAGTTTATTGGAACTTACAAGTGCATATGTCCCTTTCGCAAATGGAGGAAATGCAATTATACCATATGGTATTGAGGAGATAAAAGATTCTAATGGTAAAATAATTTATAGGCGAGAAGGTAGTGGGCTTGGTTCTGTTATTTCGGCTCCTCATTTAAGTTCAATTAATAAAATGTTAAAAAGAACTATTGTGGATGGAACAGGAAGGTTTGCCAAGATTGATAGGCCTGCTGCTGCTAAGACGGGAACAAGTCAAAACTTTCGAGACGCATGGTTTATTGGTTACTCTCCTGATTTCATTTCGGGTGTATGGGTTGGAAATGACGATGGCAGTGGGATGAACGGTGTCACAGGTGGCACTGTACCTGCAAAGATATGGAAGGATATTATGCTAAAAGCACACGACTCATACCCTCCAAAACAATTACCTGGAGAAAGTTATGATAAAGATAGTAACAATGGATTTTCAAATTTAATAAAGAGGATTTTAGGTAAAGAGTAAAATAATTAAACTATATTTTATTAATCTCATCTTTAATTATATGGTCCTGATAATTAGTATTTTTACTAGCATACTTAACCGTATGCCTTACTGATTTTTTTAGTCTATGCATTTGATCTGTACTTCCTGTTAATAAATGGTGCCATTCAGGAAGGTCTTTATTATTTGCTACTAATATATACGAACAGGATTTTGGCAACCAAGATAGTTTATGAATATTATCAGGTGTTATTTTAATGCAGTCAGGAACAAGGGCTTTTCTAGTTTTGTAATTTTTACATTCACATAAATTATCATTAAACTGTTTACATGCTAGTGAAGTATAGAAGATTTCATCAGTATCTTCATCCTGTAATTTTATCAAACAGCATTTCCCACATCTATCACATAAACTCTCCCACTCTTCTTCAGACATTTGATCAATTCTTTTTTTCCAGAACTTAGTCATAATACTTAATTGTAAAATTTAAATTATTGAATTTAATTTCTGGGAAAGTTCTTTGACAGTTATATCATAATTAAAATGGTCAACATACCTGCTATTTTTATCCATTAGATATATATAACCTGAGTGACTAATTGAGTAATCATTTTGGTTGTCTACTGTATTTTTATTATAAATTACAAGAAAATTATCAGCAGCATTTTTGATTTGTGCATGTGACCCAGTTGCTCCAGTAACGTAAGGTTGGTAATTTAGTAAGTATGAACTTAGCGTTTCAGGATTATCTCTTTCAGGGTCGAGTGTTACAAAAAGTACTTTTATTTTATCTTGGTTTATTTTTGGTAATGCATCAATTGCCTCTACAATTATATCTAAAGTTATAGGGCATATATCTGTACAGTATGTAAAACCAAAGTATACTAACGTAAAATTACCTCTTAGAAAATCTTCACTAATTTTTATTCCATCTTGATCAATTAAATCAAATTTTCCACTAAATGGTTCATCAATTTTTATTTCAGGATTAATCGTATTAGCTGAATGGTATATATTCATTGAAAGAAAAACTATTACGCTTAAGGCCATTATTGAAAGAAGGACTCTGTATAACAAATGATTTATTCCCTTTTGATAAGTGAAATACGTTTTTTGACTGACGCGATGGCAGTATCATTTTTTGGTAAGCTCTTCAATAGATTATTCCAATGAATTAGAGCTAAATCATAATCGCCTTTTTTTTCTGCAATTAAACCTGCTATAAAAAGACCGTCCGGGTTTTGATTATTAATATCTAAAATTTTTGCATTAATTTCCTCTAACTGATTGGGAACTTCATCATTTGGGCCAAGTCCCTTAATTAAAAGATTAGCAATTTGTATTAATGGGAAAATTTCCATTGGCATAAGACGTGCAGCATTTTCGAAGGCATTAATGGCTTTTGTATTATTTTTAAGTACAATATATGAACGACCTAATTGGAGCCAACCTTCATAATCTTCCTCACCAAATTCTAGTCTAGCTTGAAGCCCACCAACCATTTCCTGAATCATTTTTAGATTATCATTTGAAAAATTATCGGCAATGCTACTAACATCTGGTAGGTAATTATCTTCATCGGATTGAGGAATCGTATCTTCAGTAAATTTTTCTACTTCATTGTTGTTTTGAGAATTACTTGCGAGTGGGTGGGCTGGAGTAATAGACATAGGAATTACTCCTTCCTCAACGGCAACTCTGCTCATTTCTTGCCTAACTATATCAAGCCAAGGTGCAGAAGGGGGTGCATCCTTTGTTAAGTCCCGCCAGATAGCTATTGCTTTTTTTGGGTCATCATTCTGACTAAAAGATAACCCAATATAAAATCTTGCGCGAGGGTTATTGATATCTTTACGTAAAATATCATAAAAGAAGGATTGCGTTTCTTGGTTGATTATTCCATTGTTTGCTACAACAAGGGCTTCTCCATATTCAGAGAGTAGAGGAATCGTATTTGGGTTAAATGAAATTGCGTTTCTATACACTTCCAATGAATTCTTAATATCATTTATTTCTCTATAAGTTCTGGCCAATAGGAACCAGCCTTCTATATCGTTCGGATTTAATTCCAGGCGATTTGAAAGAGTTAAAATTAGATTTTTTATATTTTTTTCTTCGGGATGATCATCTAGAGGTATGTTAGTTTCTTTCTCATTAGAAATATTAAATTCAGGCGATCCAAGGTTCATATATATTATTAATGTAAGAAATGGAATACCTAAAGCAATCGTTATTGACGACCAAAGAAGTGCTTGTGGTCTGTTCTCTGTTTTGATTGCATTAGCTGAATTAGAAGATTTTAGAAGGCGTCTATTAATTTCTATTCTTATATCTTCTGCTTCATTTTTGCTAATTAAATTAGAATCAATGTCTTTTTGAAGGTCTTCCAATTGCTTATTATAAAAGTTTATCGCAAGTAATTCTTCATTACTCTCAAAATTATTATTGATCATTGGCCACAGTATTATAATAATTGTTATGACACTTATAGAAGATAATATAATCCAAATCATATTAAATTACTTTTCGTTTATTTTCTTTAATTTTACTAATTCTTCTTTAGATAGGGGTTTTATATTTACAGGGTAAGTAACTAACTTATTTCTGAAAAAAATACTCAATCCTATAATTAGTATTAGTAAAGGGCTTAACCATAAAAAAAAATTATTGATTGAGAATTTTGGTTTTAGTAAAACAAAATCACCATAGCGCTGTTGCATATAAGAAATAATTTGACTATCTGTTTGTCCTTCTATGATTTTACGTCTTACCATTATTCTCATATCACTTGCAATAACGGCACTTGAGTCATCAATTGATTCATTTTGACACACAACACACCTAAGTAGTTTGCTAATTTTTCTAGCTCTTTCTTCTAATTGATGATTTTTAAGCATTTCGGCTGGTTCAACTGAAAGTGCATTTTTATTTGAGGATA
>NZGX01000071.1 GCA_002691085.1 Rhodospirillaceae bacterium
ATATTTTTTTTTTAGATATACTTTTAAAATAAGGACTTACCAAAAATTAAAAAAAATAGAAAAAAATTGAATTATTTTAAAAAAAAAAAAATCTTTTCATTATACAAACAAAAAAGTTAGAAATTATACAGAAATAGATTTGATTCTTGCGTTGAGCCTTGAAATTTTTCGAGCTGCTGTATTCGGATGGAATATGCCCCGAGTCTTTCCCTTCATAATCTCAGGCATTGCTTCTTTAAAAGCCTTATTAGCTGCATCTAAGTCCTTAGAATCGATTGCAGCATCAACTTTTTTTACAATTGTCTTGATTCGGTTTAAACGAGTGTGATTTATGTGGAATCTTTTCTGATTGCGTCGGATTCGTTTTTTTGCTGAAGCATGATTAGCCATTTTATTTCCAAATTTGTTATAATATTAACCTTTTTTGGCGTTATAATTAAGCAAGGTAACTTCGTCAAGAGGTTATGGGCAGGCTTTAGGTAATAATCGATTACCTATTTTTAAAGCTTGGTCGTCTTTTTTCAATAAATGCTGACATTCCCTCTTTTTGATCCTCCAAAGCGAAGGATGAGTGAAACATCCTTCTTTCAAACAGTAAACCCTCATTAAGGCTAGATTCATAGGATCTATTTACTGACTCTTTTGCCAATAAAATTGCAGGAAGAGACATTTGAGCTATTTTTTCAGCAATCTTGGTAGACTCATCAATCAAACTATCAAGAGGGACAACGCGTGAAACAAGTCCAGCCGCTTCAGCCTCAGAAGCATCCATTGTTCTTCCGGTAAGAATCATTTCCATTGCCTTCGATTTACCCACTATACGCGTCAACCTTTGGGTCCCACCAGACCCAGGAATTATACCAAGAGTAATTTCTGGTTGACCAAACTTAGCATTTTCTGCAGCAATAATAATATCGCACATCATTGCCACTTCGCACCCACCCCCAAGAGCGTAGCCGGCAACTGCAGCGATCTTTGGTTTCCTCGATTTTGTAATTTTTTCCCAGCCATTAGTAATAAAATCTTCCAGATAACAATCCACAAAAGATTTTTCTGACATCTCTTTAATATCAGCACCTGCAGCAAAAGCCTTCTCGTTTCCCGTTATTATTACAACCTTAATAGAATTGTCATCATCAAATGAGGCCAAAGCATTACCGAGATCTTCGATTAAGCCAGCAGATAAGGCATTTAATGCCTTCTCTCTGTTTAAGGTTATGAAACCAACATGATTCTTTGTCTCAACTAAGATGTTATTATATGCCATTAGTTTTTTCCTACAATTTATTAGAGTCTTTTTGGTTAATTTACATCTAAATTTTGAGAAGGGCGAACTGAAAAATAAACACCCACCTCTCCATCTTTTAAGCCTTCAATTTCTACTCTCAAATACTCACCATCCCTAAAAAACTTTAATAGTTCCGACTCCTCCCAACCTAACTCAGCTAAAGTTACTCGATAAAAATTAGAAACTTCCTCTTCTTTAACTCTTCCTTTAGCAAAAGAGTGAATAATACGACCATAAGGAGTATCAAATAAAAAACACTTTTCATCAACTTGAGTAAGTTTACTCATTAAAGGAATATTTTGAAATCCATATACAGTTATTTCAGAAGATAATAACTTGTCAGAATGAAATGCTGATGCATAAAATAAGGATATAAAAGTGATAAACCTTAAAGATTTTACCTCTGACAAGCAGGACAAAAGAAAGTCGAACGACCAGATTGAATTATTCTTTTTATAAGCACATTTTTTTGATGATTGCATAAACACGGCTCTCCTTCCCGGCCATATACTCGCCACTTCGTTGCAAAATAACCTAATTCACCATCAGGATGGACAAAATCCTTAATACTTGAACCACCTGCTTTGATTGCTTCAGTTAAAACTAACTTTATAGAATTTACAAGCTTTGATGCTCTCTTGTATGAAATTGAATTTGATTTTCTTTTGGGCGAAATTCCAGCTCTAAAAAGCGCCTCACATGCATAAATATTACCTATTCCTGAAATAATTTTTTGATCTAATAAAGCTAGCTTTATTGCTATTTTTTTATGCTTCAATTTTGAACAAAGTAATTCAGGAGTTAAGTCATCAGAAAGCGGTTCTTGCCCAATATTCCTGAAAAACTTGCTAGATTCCATTTCGTCTGTATTTAAAATTGTCACCAATCCAAAACGCCTCGGGTCGTTCAATATGATTTTTTGTGAATTTGATAAATTAATAATAAAGTGATCATGCAGATTTAACACATATTCTTTTTTACCGATAATGATTCTACCTGACATTCCTAGGTGGATAATCAATACATATCCATTTGATAGATTTATGCATATATACTTAGCCCTTCTACTCACACTTATAACTTTTGTCCCATTCATATATTTTGACAAATCCTCAGGAAAGGGTATACGTAAACCGCTCCTTAGTGTCTTAATTTCAGTTATTTTTTTACCAATTAAGACCTTTGCTAAGCCTCTGCAAGTAGTTTCAACCTCAGGAAGTTCAGGCATATGTATTCTTCTTAATAATTTAAATTCATTACATTTTGAAATTAAGAATGATTAGATGCAAGACTTAAGTTAATATAAACAAATTGTGATAATTATAGAGAGTGCTATGGAAAATTTTGGCTTCCAAAAAGTTAATGCCTCAGAAAAGGAAGGGTTAGTTCGTAATGTATTTAATTCAGTAAATAATAATTATGATATTATGAATGATTTAATGAGCTTTGGAACTCATAGAATCTGGAAAAATATAATGGTTGAATGGCTAGCGCCTCGCCCATCGTGGAAAATTATTGATGTTGCAGGAGGCACTGGAGATATAGCTCTTAGAATATTACATCATGTAAAAAATTCTTCTACTTCAGATGGAATAATCAATGTCTGTGATATAAATGAGTCCATGATAAATAATGGAAGGAATAAGGCTATTAACCAAGGTGTCCTTAATGAGATAAAATGGACAGTAGGTAATGCACAGAACCTCCCTTTTTCAGATATGGGATTTGATGCTTATACAATAGCCTTTGGTTTGAGAAATGTAACAAATCTTCAAATGGCACTTCAAGAAGCATACAGAGTACTAAAACCGGGCGGAAGATTTATGTGCCTGGAGTTTAGCAAATTGACATCCCCAATATTAGATAAATTTTATGACTTTTATTCTTTCTCCATTCTACCAAATCTGGGGAAGGTTATTACCGGTGATAAGGACGCCTATAAATATCTTGTAGAAAGCATTAGACTATTTCCTGACCAAAGTGAGGTATGTAACTTAATGGAACAAAATGGCTTTAAAAATATAAAATACAGAAACTTATCAAATGGCATAGTGGCGATTCACTCTGGCTGGAAGTATTAAGAGAATACTTAATAGGTTGGCTCATGATTGAAGTTATAAAAAATATATTAAGAATTATAAAAATATTTACCATTTTTGCAAAATTTGACTCATTAATAATTTTTAAGAATAATTTTTTATTACGGTTTTTATCAAAAATCATTTTGATTACATCGGGGCAAAAAAAGAAAATAGCAAATAAAAGGCCCGGAGAAAGATTGGCTCAAGCATTAATATCGATGGGACCATCTTTTATTAAACTAGGACAAGCTCTTTCTACCAGGCCAGATATTATAGGAAATAATATCTCAAATGACCTTATAAAGCTTCAGGACAAACTACCACCGTTTCAGTTTAAAGAAGCTGAGAGAATTTTGGAAGAAGATCTGGAGGGTGGGATTAAGTTAAACTTTAAGGAAATTAACCCAAAACCCATTGCAGCAGCTTCAATTGCACAAGTTCATTTCGCAATAACAACAGAAAACACTCCTGTGGCGGTTAAAATTTTAAGACCAGGGATTAGGGATGACTTCAAAAAAGATATTGAATTATTTTATTGGCTTGCAAGAATAATAGAGCGTAACTATCCCGATTTGAGAAGATTAAAGCCGATTAAAGTAATAGAATCATTTGAGAAAACATCACTCTTAGAAATGGACTTAAGTCTTGAGGCAGCCGCGGCTGATGAGCTGAAAGACAATCACTATGATCAAAAAAAATTCAAAATACCAAAAGTTGATTGGCAAAGAACTTCATCAAGAATTCTAACTCTAGAGAAAGTTGGAGGGTTTAATATAAATGATATTGAATCTATAAAAAGTAACAATTTAAATCCACAAGATATTGTCAAAAATGCAGCAGAAGTTTTTTTCAAGATGGTATTTGAGTATGGTTTTTTTCACGCCGATATGCATCCCGGTAATTTGTTTATTGACAAAAAAGGAACTCTAATTGTTGTTGACTTTGGAATAATGGGAAGGCTTGATAAAAAAACCAGGAGATTTCTTGGTGAAATATTACTTGGGTTTATTTCACGTAATTATAGAAGAGTAGCTGAGGTTCATATTGAAGCAGGATATGTCCCTAATAAAGAAGATGTAGATTCTTTTGCCCAGGCCTGTAGGTCTATTACTGAACCAATATTAGGAAAAACCTTAGAAAAGATCTCAATTGCAAATTTATTAGAACAACTCTTCAGGGTTAGTGCAACATTCGAAATGGAGATGCAGCCTCAGCTTCTGCTCCTGCAAAAAAGTATGCTATTAGTTGAAGGAGCTGGAAGAATGCTTGCACCTAATGTAAATATGTGGGAACTAGCTAGGCCCCTGATTGAAGATTGGATATTAAATGAATTAAGACCCGATAAAAGAATTCAGCAAAAACTTATTGATATGAGAAAGACTATGGAGAGACTTCCAAGGCTAATGGATAACATAGAGGTATTAGCAAAAAATATTCCTAAAAAAGATTTAAAATAAGAATTTCATGATATAATAGTTACCAGTAGATTAAATAACTATAATTGACTGAGATGTCTCTCAAAGCTGGAAATCATTGAAATTTTCTGTAAAATTAAAACTCATCTCAAAACTTTAATATTGGAAAAATGCTAGCTAATACAAATGTTCTACTCATTGTCACCGGTGGCATTGCTGCAGAAAAAGTACCAGAGTTAATTAATAAACTTACAAATCAGGACTGTAAGGTTAGATGTATTTTAACTCATTCTGGCAGTAAGTTTATTTCTGCTAAAGAACTTACAAAATTAACCGGAGCTCCTACTTACCAAGAAATGTTCTTCACCGATAAAAATGAAAAAATGGAGCATATATATTTAAGCAGGGAGGCAGATTTAATTCTAGTTGCCCCCGCAACAGCCAATATAATTGCTAAAATAGCAAATGGTATAGCTGATGACCTTGCCAGCACAACTCTTTTAGCAAATGATAAACCTATTTTCATTGCTCCATCAATGAATGTAATGATGTGGAAAAACCCCGCAACTCAAGTCAACTTGAAAAAAGTACTTAGTCAAGGAATTGTCTCTATTGGTCCTGAAAGTGGCTTACTAGCGTGCGGCGAAATAGGTGAAGGTCGAATGAGTGAACCAGAAATGATTGTCAATTATATTAAAGATAGTTTCCAACAACTTGGTGAAAGAAAGTCGTTATTTGGCCATAAAATAGTAGTAACTAGTGGCCCAACACAGGAGCCAATTGATCCCGTAAGGTACATAAGCAATAGATCCTCTGGCAAGCAGGGAAATTCAATTGCTGCTGCTTTATCTAAGTTTGGTGCTGAAGTTGTATTAATTAGTGGCCCAACACAAGAACCTTATCCAGAGGATGTTAAAATTATAAAGGTTGAAACAGCAGAAGAAATGCTTAAAGCAAGTATTTCTGAATTACCATCCAGTGTTTTTATTTCTGTTGCCGCTGTTTCTGACTGGAAAGTAGAAAAAATAGAGCAAAATAAAATTAAAAAAAATAAAACAAATAAAATCAATCTTAGCCTGNGGAGAAATCCAGATATTCTCTACTCCGTTTCCAATATTGGCTCATTGAGACCCAGCCTCGTTATTGGTTTTTCTGCAGAAACAGAGAACGTCATAAAAAACTCTAAAATAAAACTTGAAGAAAAAGCATGCGACTGGATAGTGGCCAATGATGTTTCCAGCGGTTTTGGTCACAACTCTAATCAGGTTCATATAATAAGCAAAAATGGTATCGAAGCCTGGCCAAAGTTAGACAAATCTGAAATAGCACGAAAGCTATCTCAACTTATAGCTAATTTTTTGGAGAATAAAATTAATGCAAGCTAGTATTGATGAAATATCTGTTAACATGGAAATCCTTGAACATGGGATGAATCTCCCTATTCCTGAGTATCAAACAAAAGAATCAAGTGGGATGGATTTACATGCAGCTATTGAAGAGGATCTAGAAATAAAATCCGGAGATAAAGTAATAATACCAACAGGAATAGCATTAGCTATACCTCAAGGATATGAAGCACAAATAAGACCGCGCTCAGGACTTGCGGCAAAGCATAATGTTACTGTTCTAAATACACCTGGAACTATTGATTCTGACTACAGAGGAGAAATAAAAGCCATAATCATAAATCATGGAAGAGATAAATATACAGTAAAACGAGGTGATAGAATTGCTCAAATTATCTTTTCCCCTATAGCAAGAGCAAAAATTAAATCTGTTTCAAAATTATCCGAGACCATCAGAGGCGAGGGAGGTTTCGGCTCTACTGGAATAAGAGAATAATGGTATCGTCCAAAAAAATAGACTTAAATGAAGACAATTTAGAAAGGTATTCCCGACATGTTAAACTGAAAGAAATTGGAGTTTCGGGACAAAAAAAACTTGGGTCAGCAAGAGTCTTGGTTGTAGGAGCGGGAGGGTTAGGCTCCCCAGTGATTCAATATTTAAGCGCAGCAGGCATCGGGAAGATTGGCATTATTGATGATGATAAAGTTGAGCTATCGAATCTTCAAAGGCAAATATTGTATAAAACCAAGGATATTGGCAAAAAAAAGGTTGAGATAGCACATAATATATCCAAATCCATTAACCCGAATATTAAAATATATTCTTACCCAAACCGTTTAGAAAAAAAAAATATCAGAGATGTTGTTAGTGAGTATGACTTTATCGCTGATGGAAGTGATAATTTTGAAACAAGGTTTCTTATTAATGATATATGCTTTTTTGAGAAAAAAATCCTCGTTTCAGCAGCTGTAACTCAGTTTGATGGACATATCTCCACGTTCAAGCCTCAAGATGGTGGACCTTGTTACAGATGTCTCCATCCCTCACAATCAGATGATGATGTTTGGAATTGTGAAAATATGGGAATACTTGGATCACTCGCGGGGACAATAGGGTCTCTTCAGGCAAGTGAAATAATTAAGGAAATACTTGGTATTGGAAGAAGCTTAAGTGGTTGGTTGCTTATTTATGATGGCCTGGAAACAACTTTTAGAGAGGTCAAATTATTGCCTGACCCTCAATGCCCCTTGTGCTCTAATAATGCTTCAATTAAAAACTATTTTGTATAATTAAAAAAATTTTAAAATTGAATTAATATGTTTACTAAAAACCCAGTATCGGAAACTAAAGTTGGTAAACCGAGTTTAATCGGTTACAGCAGCAAAGACCTCTCTGAGATTGCAGTGGAGATGGGCCAGGAACCCTTTAAGGGGCTTCAGCTTTTCAAGTGGATTTATGAGAAAAACTCAAAAGACTTTGAATCAATGACAGATTTACCAAAGGATTTTCGAAACAAACTCTTTACAAAATATTCTCTCAGAAGACCGATGATTAAGAATCAATATATTTCAGAGGATGGTACACGTAAATGGCTAACATCATTTGACGACGGAAATCAGGCTGAAACCGTAATGATTCCAGAGGATAATAGAATAACTTTATGTATTTCTTCACAAATTGGGTGCACACTAACATGTAAGTTTTGTTATACAGGAACACAAAGATTAGTAAGAAACTTATCTGCGGGGGAAATTGTTGGGCAAGTAATAATTGCAAAAGAACAAATTAATAATTGTATAGATGACAAAAATAAAGAAAAAAAAACAATATCAAATATTGTCCTAATGGGTATGGGAGAACCTCTCTATAATTTTAATAATATTAAAAAATCAATAGAAATAATTAATGACAAGAAAGGTCTCTCTATCAGCAACAAGAAAATTACCTTATCAACATCTGGCATCATCCCACAAATAATAAAATGTGGAGAAGAGCTTGGTCTTAACTTAGCTATATCACTTCACTCACCCGATGATGATACAAGAACAAAAATTATGCCTATCAACAAAAAATATCCCATTAAAGAACTAATAAAAGCATGTAAGCTCTATCCACAAATTTCCAATACAAAATTAATCACTTTTGAATATGTAATGCTTAAGGACTTAAATGATAGCGACGAAGATGCCAAAAATCTTGTAAAATTAGTCAAGGGTGTAAACTGTAAATTTAACCTTATACCTTTCAACGCTTGGCCCAACGCACCCTACGAGTGTTCATCAAATGATAGGATTTTAAAATTTCAAAAAATTCTCCAGGATTCCGGGTTAGGTTGTTTTATCAGAACCCCGAGAGGCCTTGATATACTCGCCGCATGTGGTCAGCTAAAAACAGATAGTAAAATCCCTAACCATAGGAAAAGTTTATGAATAGAGAAAAAATTGTCCTTGCTTACTCCGGAGGATTAGATACATCCATTATACTTAAATGGTTACAGAAAGAGAAAAATTATGACGTCATAACCTTCACTGCTGATATTGGGCAAACTGATGAAATTGGACCCGCAAGAGAAAAAGCGGTTTCTATGGGCGCTAAAGAAATATTCATTGAAGATTTAAAAGAAGAATTCACAAAAAACTATTTATTCCCGATGTTCAGGGCAAATGCTCTATACGAGGGTGCCTATATGCTGGGGACTGCGATAGCCAGACCGCTTATAGGAAAGAGGTTAGTAGAGATTGCTCATGAGACAAATGCAACGACTATAGCTCATGGTGCAACCGGTAAAGGAAACGATCAAGTTAGGTTTGAACTGGCAGCCTATGCTCTTGACCCTAATATAAAAGTTGTAGCTCCATGGAGAGAATGGAAACTCAATTCCAGAACAAAGCTTATAAAATATGCAGAAGAAAATCAGATACCATTCCCAAAAGATAAAAGGGGGGAACAACCTTATTCAATGGATGCGAATTTGTTACATATATCTTATGAAGGCAAGGCCCTTGAAGACCCTTGGGTAGAGCCAGAAGAAGATATGTTCAGATGGACAATATCTCCGCAGCAAGCCCCAAATGAACCAGAGTATATTACTATTGGGTTTAGTAAAGGTGACCCCATATCAATAAACGACCAAAAGTTATCAGCAGGAAATATAATGCAAAAGCTTAATGAACTTGGTGTCAAACATGGTATTGGCAGGTTAGATATTGTTGAAAATAGATATGTTGGAATGAAGTCAAGAGGGGTATACGAAACTCCAGGTGGAACTATTTTACTCCAAGCGAGAAGAGCAATCGAAAGCATTACAATTGATAGAGAAGTTGCCCATCTTAAAGATGAGCTGATGCCAAAGTATGCAGAACTAGTTTATAATGGGTATTGGTTTACGCCAGAAAGAGAAGTTCTTCAAACCGCAATTGACGCAACCCAGTATAATGTAAATGGAGTAACAAGACTAAAATTATATAAAGGCAATACAATCATAACAGGAAGACAATCACCCACTAGTCTATATAGCAATGAGCATGTTACCTTTGAAGAAGATTCTGTATACAACCAACTGGATGCTGAGGGTTTTATAAAGTTAAATGCTTTACGTTTGAAAATTGGGAAACACTATATAAATAAATAGGGAAGCCTTATGTCTAAAGAGATCACCAAGGAATTAAATGGCCGTATACTTACAATTACTATATCAAGACCTCAAAAAAAAAATGCACTAACGTTAGATATGTATTCTGAATTTGCAAAATACATAAATGATGCATGTTCATCCTCTGAAGTAAAAGTTATTCACTTAAAAGGTTCAGAAGACAGCTTTACTGCTGGAAATGACTTAAATGACTTTATGCAAAACCCACCAAGCGACGAAAATAGTCCCGTATATGCCTTTATGAAGTCTCTTTTGTTAGCCGAAAAACCTGTTGTAGCAGAGGTCAATGGATTAGCTATTGGAATTGGAACAACTCTTCTTTTACACTGTGATCTGGTTTACTCCTCAATAAATGCACAGTTTCAACTTCCTTTCATAAACTTAGGACTTGTTCCAGAATTTGCTTCCAGCTTTATACTCCCTCTTTTATCAGGCCATCAGAAAGCAGCCGAATTATTAATGCTCGGAGATCAATTTGATGCTAAAACTGCAAAAGAAATAGGGCTGATAAATAATTATTTTCCTGATGGTGAACTATCCAAAAAAGTTAACGAAGTAATTGAAAAACTAGCATCAAAGCCACCTATGGCACTAAAAGAAACAAAAAAACTTATGAAAGCAAACAGCGCTCAAATAGATAAAGTAATTGAAAAAGAAGGAAAGATTTTTAGGGATCAATTGCTCGGTTCAGAGGTCAGAGAAGCCCTAACTGCATTCTTTGAAAAAAGAAAGCCAAAATTCAAATAGAATTCTTATATATTTAATTTTGAATGTAACTCATTCCAAGGGAATGGTGAAATCCCGTTTTGAATTTGTGCAGAGGTAAGCGTATTAAACATAAGACAAGCTATTGTCATTGGTCCAACACCTCCAGGAACGGGGGTTATTGCCTTGACAACCTTAGAGACATTTTCAAAATCTACATCACCTATTATTTTATAGTTATCTTCTCCTAAACTTACTCTATTAATTCCAACATCAATTATAATAGAATCTTTATTCACCCAAGAAGCATCAACCATTTGAGGTCTACCCGCTGCAACAATTAATACGTCTGCTTTTTTACAATGTTCTTTTATATTTTTGGTTTTGGAGTGAGTCATTGTTACAGTAGAGTTTTCCAAAAGTAGAATTTGTCCCATTGGCTTACCAAATAATAATGATCTTCCAACAACTACAGCATTTACACCAGATAGTTTTTCTAATCTAGTCTTGATTAAAATATAAGAACCCAAAGGCGTGCAAGGAACGAGTCTCGCTGTACCTGAGAGAAGCTTCCCGGCATTATAAGGCGTAAGTGCATCAACATCCTTATCTGGATTAATTTTTGACAGAAGAAATGAAGTATTCAAGTGGTCTGGAAGAGGAAGTTGGAGTAGAATACCATTAATCTGGGTATCATTGTTTAATTCTTCGATAAGAGATTCAAGATCTTTTTGAGAAATATTTGAGGATAAGGAATAATCAGAGATTTCAATTCCCATCTTCTGTGCTGTTTTAGACTTACTCCTAACGTATACTTTACTTGCTGGGTTATCACCAACAAGAATTACAGCAAGTTTTGGAACAATTCTATCTTGATCCGATAAAGCTAACACTTCAGACCTTATCCAGCCCTTAAGTTCTGAGGAGACACGTTTACCATCAATCTTTTTTTTATTAATCATGTTGTAGTAAGCCAAATAATTAACATATCCAAATACATTTGAAATAGGTAAAGAACTAACAACAAAATAATTGGGGAAAGATCAATGTTTCCAAATACTGGGATGTATTTCCTTATCCTAAGGTATAAAGGCTCTGTCATCTGATTTAACGAATTATGAATAAGGTAAACAAGCTGATTATAACTATTGAGAACTCCAAAGTTAATTAACCAGCTTAGAAAAACAGAAAAAATGATTATATAAGAATATAGGTTTATAATAATCTGTAAAACTTTAATGATTGGTATCAAAAGTGACATTATAAAATATCCAAATACAAATTGATAAAATATACTTATTTGAGTAACATAATTAAAATAAATTATATACTCAAATTTACATGCAAACTTATTTATTTAATTTTTCATCTATCCAAAAAGCTTTCTCAGTAAGAAATTTTTTTATTTACACGGCTGCAAATGGGACATCTCTGATTGGCATGTGGGCACAGAGATTGTCAGTTGGCTGGTTAATTTGGGACCTTACAAAATCAGCAACATGGTTAGGCGCCATTGCGATGGCGGAGTTTCTTCCGATACTCTTCTTAACTCCTCTTGGAGGAGTAATTGCTGACAGGTATAACAGATTATCAATTGCAAAAATTTCTCAGATAGTAACGTGTTTGATATCATTATGTCTGTGTATATTAACCTTCTCTAACCAAATTACACCCTTCATTCTTTTTTTTATTATGCTTATTGCAGGAACTATAAATGCCTTAAATCAAGCGTCACGAGTTTCTCTTGTAGTAAATATGGTTCCTAGAGAGCTCATGACACCGGCTATTGCAATTAATTCTGTAATTTTTAACCTTGCGAGAATAGTCGGTCCAGCTATTGGCGGATTACTCATATCCAAATCCAATGTATCTTGGGCTTTTTTGTTTAGCACAATCACTTTCACTATACTATTAGTTTCTCTAAATATGATTTTAATGCCTGATAAAAGCGATAAAGAGAAAAAAAATCAATTCGAGCTGAAGGATTTGTATAAAGGTATTAGCTTTATAATTAATAATAATTCAATTTTCATCATAGTTTTAATAACCGGTATAAACTCTATCCTAGCAAGGCCAATAATTGAATTACTCCCTGGTTTTAGTGACACAGTATTTGATTCTGGCCCAGAGGGTTTAGCAATACTAACATCGTCTATGGGCATTGGTGCTATAATCTCATCTATATGGCTAGCACAGCGAGGAACACTAAAAGGTTTGTCTAATATTGTTTTCATTGGCGTTCTTATTAATAGTATTTCTATAGTTTTATTCACCTTAAGTGCAAACCTAATTACTGGAGCAATATTATTAGGCATCTCAGGTTTCACTCAAGCCTGTACGGGCACAGGCACTCAGACCTTAATTCAATCCTTTGTACCTGATAGTTTAAGGGGAAGAGTTATGAGTGTATGGTTAGTTATTGGAAGGGGAGGCCCTGCATTTGGTGCCCTAGTCATTGGTATTGTTGCAGAGTTCATAGGGTTCCCACTTCCTATAATGATAGGAGGAGTTTTGACTGCTTTAGTCCTACTAAAGTACATATCATATAAGAACACAGTAGCATTGGATTTGGAAACATAGCCTATATAGCCTCATTAGAAGAGATAGTTGTTCTATACATATGCCTAATATAAATATTATTAAAGGGTGTCGCACGATGCATCAAACAACGATTGTCCCAAAATACTAAATCATTTCTTTCCCATTCGTGCCTATGGATGACAGAGGGATGTGTTGCACAAGAAAAAAGATAATCAAGAAGAATGAATCCCTTATTAGAATCATTGTCTATTATATAATTTGTAAAACCGGGGTTAGTATAAAGACAATCCTTACGTGTTTCAGGATGTAATCTTATTAATGGATGTTCGGTTACAGAAAGCTCGCTCTTTTGTTTTTCAGTCAAAGGTATTCTTTTGCTACCTTTTCTTTTTTGTAACTTATCATAGTTAAAACTATGGGCCCCCTTTAAGTTTCTCAAGTAGTTTATAATATCTTGATCTATAAGATCCAATGCCAGGTACTGGTTAGCAAATAAGGTATCCCCTCCAATAGGGGGTGTATCAATACAATAAAGTAGAGACCCCATTGGAGGATTTTTTCCATAGCTCACATCAGAATGCCAGTAACGTCCTGCATCCTCAATTCCAAAACCTTCCCCTAAATGATTTTTTTTATTTGAAACAACAAGAACCTCAGGGAATCCCTGTAATAAATATTGCTTGAGAATGTGCTTTTGAAGATTGCCCCAATTCTGTGAAAAATTAATAAGGTTTTTTGGGTCTAATCTTTGGTCGCGAAAGACCAAAAAGCAGTAATCAAGAAGTGCCTGGTTTAGAATATTGAAGTCATGTTTGGTAATATTTCTTTTACAATCAAAGCCTATAACCTCGGCTCCACATGGTGACTTGAAAGGCTTAACAGCAAAAGAATTATCCATTTTATTTATAAACTCTCAGGTAAAATTAATTATTAAAAATGCCCTTAAGTACGCTCTTTTCTGTGTGTTTTAAAGTTAGGTTTGGACTTTGTCCAAAAACTAAAGAATCTCTTTTAATATCCTCTGAAATAATTATAGCGCCTAAAGAAATAAAACAATTACCTCCAATAGAAGATTTTCCTATAACTTTGCTACCATTAAACATAACTACACCTTTTCCAAAAGATGGCATATTACCTTCCAAATCTGAACCAATAGATACATTGTGATATGCACAGAAATAATCACTATAATTTGCTCTCCCCAAAACTGTACCAACGGGATGAACTAATACAAAGATATCAGGCATTTTGACTTCGTAGAATATATCAACGCTATGAAATAACTTATTTAGAGCATAAATTTTCTCTGCTAAATACTGAGGTCCATTTTCATTGAAAATAGTATTACAGAGAAAATATAAAAAAATAGCATGTTGGTCAGTGTTAAGATGAGAATATTTATACTCCCCATTACCGTAAAAACCCTTAATAGGCAAATGAATAAAACACCACCTAAGCCTCTCAAGAGCCTTTGATACGTAGGGCTTTAAAATATTCCGATCTATTTCAGAATTATCTGGGAATAAAGAATTCAACTGAGATGAAATATATGAAGCAAGATCCTCTATTGCTAAAGACGTTGAAAAAATTTTCTTATTAATTAGGTCTGACATATTTTATCTCTAATTAGTTCCAGCTATTCTTACTAGCTCTAACATTAACACCATTGGAAAATAGGTGAGAGCGTAATTTTATTGGACTATGATCAGTAAATAGAAATAAAGAAGATATCGCAACTGCAGATGCACCTGCACTAAAAGCATCAACACAATGCTGAATTCCTCCACACCCCCCAGAAACAACAAGGGGAATATCAAGTTTACTATCAAGTTTCTTAATCATATCTATATCATAACCACTCATAATACCATCACGTTCTATAGAAGTTAGTAATACTTCTCCACAGAATGAATCCTGCATTTTTAAGGCCCAATCAATTGGGTTATAATTAGTTCTATCTCTTCCACCATTAATAAAAACTCTATGAACACCTTTCTTAATCTGTGCATAATCAATGGAAATAGTAATGCATTGGTCTCCAAAAGTCTTGGCAGCCTCATTTACAAACCTTGGGTCAAGAACTGCTTGAGAATTAATTACAATTTTGTCCGCCCCTGCGCGTAATAATAAATTAATGTCCTCTAAACTTCTGACACCCCCGCCAACAGTAAAAGGCATAAATACCTCTTCACTTATTGTGCTTATAATTTCAAGAACTCTATTCTTTGAATCATCACTCGGAAGAATATCTAGTATTATAAACTCATCAGCACCGTAATCATTATATATTTTAGCAGTTGATACTGGATTACCTGCCATCCTTTTGTCATCAAAGAATCTCTTATACTTAACAAGACTTCCATTTTTTAATAAGAATTTTGGAATAATACGTTTTTTCAACATAAAAATTAAGGGGTCCAATTAATAAAGTTATTTAGCATTTTAATACCTGTGTCCTGACTTTTTTCAGGATGGAATTGGGTCGCAATGATATTGTCCCATGCTACACCCGCAGTAAAATTTATTCCGTATTGACAGGATGCTAGTATCTTATCATTCTCTTTTGTCTTCATAAAAAAACTATGTACAAAATAAAAAACAAGCATTTCATCATTGAAACCTTTAAAAAGAGAATGTTCCAAAGAAAGGTTAATTTTATTCCACCCCATATGAGGTATTTTTAAACACTCCGGTCCTTTTTCTAGCTTAATGACTTTAGCGTCTAGCCAACCTAAGCCTTTATGCTCTCCATGCTCAAAACCAACAGATGAGAGAACTTGCATTCCAACACAAACTCCTAGAAATGGTTTACCTTTATTAATTACTTGCTCATGAAGAACCTCATCTAATCCATAATCTCTTATAGACTTCATTGCATCTCCATAAGCACCCACTCCGGGAAGAATAATATGAGAGCTATTATCAATTTCTTTAGAATCTTTGGTAATAATAGATTCAACGCCGATATAATCTAGAGCATTATAAACTGACCTTACATTACCTTTTCCGTAATCAATGATTGATACAGACTTCATAATAAAAGTAACTACCCACCAATTTTAGTTGATGGACGATTGGGCCATGGTACTTTTGTACGATCCCACTTTTCCATATCTGGCATTTTTCTACTGTCTTCAATATTATTAGGCTGAAACCTATGCGGATCGACTTGATGCTCCATAGCAATCTCGAGAAATTCTTCCTCAGTTAAATGAAGATATTCTAAAAAAATATCCAGAGAGACAGGTCTCTTTCCATCAAATTCTTTTTCTAACTTTTCTCCAGCTTCTCTCGTCATACGTCCATTTCTGATCTCAATATTCGCAAGATGATTAGTTCTTCCAAAGCCTCTTTTAATATATTTCAGATAGTCTCGAACGCCTTGCATATGGCATTCTATTTTTTCATAATCAAACTCAGGTGGGATACCTTCAACCTGATCTCCCTCCCAACCAAGCTCTTCCTTTATTATGCTAACTTGCTTCTTAGTATCCCATTTAATATAATTACCAAGACAAACTGACCTACAGCCAAGGGCCCTCAGGTCTTTTCTAGGCGGGTAAGAAAAAGGATACAAATCTCTTTTACTAATACGACCATTAAGAAATTCATACATATCATCTGAAGTCATACCCAAGTTCATCGCTCTATTAAATCTTTTTTCATCCACCTCTTCCATTTCTTCATATGTATAAAAACTTTGATACTCAGCCAAACTTTCTCCCCAAAATAGTAAAGGTGTAGAATACCTAAGAGCAACTTGCATGGTATGTGCATATATTCCCGTATGACAATGCCAACAAAAATCTCCTCTTCTTTTAAGACTTTCCAACATTAACTCTCTGACAACGTGCCAGGAAGGTGTGAACTGAACAACATCTACGCCAAGCATCTTGAAGGTTCTTTTATTATTCTTCTCTAATATTGGACGGTAGAAACCATGATCAAACCTTACAACAAGAGGCTTTAACTTTAGTTCCCTAACTATATACCACAACTGATATGTTGAGTCCTTACCGCCTGAAAATGGGACTATACAATCATACAAGCCTTTATCTTTATATAGTGATACTAGTTCATCTAGCTGACGACGCCTATCAGGCCAATCAACCTTTTCTTCCTTGTATTCAATTTGCTTACAAACTGAACATGTGCCTTGTGAGTCGAAAGTTGTTGCCTCTGCAGTTTCCGGCAACAGACAATTTGAACAGGATCTCATAAATCATACCTTGCTAAATAATCTTAAACTAAATAATTTATTTTATCATGTTTACCCTGATTTATCGATAATTCACTTTTTTTATTTGGATATGTTATTATTTTGTAATCTAGGATGTTTTTTATAATAAATTGCAAAGGTTAAGAAATTGCAAGGATCTTTAACAACTATTTCTATAATAATACCTTTATATAACGAAGAAGATAACATTGAGCCTTTATTAGATGAACTTTCTAGTGCCTTAAATGAGATTTGTACACCTAAAAAACAAAGTTACGAAGTTATACTTGTTAATGATGGATCCGATGATAAAACCTCTGAAAATCTTCAAAAGCTCTGCCCTAATGAAGATAATTGGCAAACGATAAATCTGTCAAAAAATAGGGGGCAAACGCAGGCAATTATGGCGGGAATTGACCATTCCTGTGGTCAGATAATTGTTCCAATGGATGGTGATCTGCAAAATGATCCATATGATATAAAAAAGCTTTTAGAGGCTATAGATGAAGGATATGAAGTTGCATCAGGATGGAGGAAAAATAGAAAAGACGTTTTTTGGACGAAGATACTCCCATCAAGAATAGCCAATTGGCTAATTTCTTGGATTTCCGGTGTAAAGCTAAAAGATTATGGCTGCACCCTAAAAGCCTACAAGAAAAGTGTTCTCGAAGGTTTCCGTCTTTATGGAGAAATGCATCGTTTTGTCCCAATTTATGCTGACTGGCAAGGAGCAAGAATTAAGGAGGTGCATGTAAATCATAGGCCTCGTATAAATGGAAAATCAAATTATGGCCTCAAAAGAATCTTCAAAGTTCTGTTAGACCTTTTAGTTGTAAAATTTCTTACGCAATATGACGGAAAGCCAATCTACATGTTTGGGATAGCTGGTTTTAGTTTTTTTGCTATTTCATTATTTGCAGGTATATGGGCAATCTATTTAAAATTATTTGATAGCACACCATTTATTTCAACACCCCTACCCTTACTATTCACCTTAGGTTTCATAACTGGTGTTATATGCATATTAATGGGACTTCTTGCTGAGGTTCTTATAAGGATCTATTATGAGTCTTTAGATAAAAAACAGTACATAATAGATAACAGACATAAAAAAAGAGATGCTTAATGAACCTCACCTCAACTATTTTTGAAACTTAAATATGTGTGGCTTATTGGGCTTCATTGGCTCCGGTAATGAAAAAGTTCTTCGTCATATGACTGAATTACTAACACACCGCGGCCCTGATAATTCTGGATATTTCATAGACAATGAAAATAAAATATATATTGGGCACCGACGCCTTGAGGTTATTGATATTTTGCATGGATCTCAACCTATGTTCGATAAAGAAAAAAATCTCTGTGTAGTATATAACGGTGAAATTTATAATCATAAAAAATTAAAAAAGGAACTGGAATCATTTGGATACAAATTTAAGACCAGCCACTCTGATACAGAAGTAATTATACACGGTTGGAAGCAGTGGGGAGAGAATGTCGTAAGGAAAATTGATGGTATGTTTTCCATAGTTATATATGACAAGAAAAATCAAAAGCTTTTTTTAGCAAGAGACAGATATGGAGAAAAGCCTTTGTATTACTCAAGGAAAAGAGACACTCTTGCCTTCAGCTCAGAAATTAAACCACTACTTGAGCACCCTGAATATAAAGAGTCATCTTTTTCATCAATTGGGTTACAAAAGTATTTTGCACATGGCTTCTTCCCATCTCCGCATACTCCTTTTTCAGGAATACATAAACTTCCACCAGGTCATTATTTAAATGTTGATTTGAGAGACCTGTCAATTAAGTTGAATTGCTATTGGAAATTTCAAATATGCTACGAGGATACTGATAAAATTAATGAAGAAGATTTGGCAGAAGAGCTAGAACAACTTCTTATTGAGTCTGTATCTGATCGTTTAGAATCAGACGTCCCTATTGGTATGTTTCTTTCAGGAGGGATTGATTCAAGTTCAATTTTAGCATGTGCCTCTTTAAATTCGAATAAGCAAGAAATAAAAACATTTTCAATTGGATTCCTAGATAAAAGCTATGATGAAACTAAATACGCTATTCAAGTATCAAATCATTTCCAAACAAAGCATAAAATCAAGTACTGTGATATTAATAATCAAAGAGATGAGATTATTAATCTTTTATCAAACCTTGACGAGCCGGTAGGTGATCCATCAATTTACCCAACATATCAACTTTGCAAACTTGCAAAAGAGGATGCAACTGTAGTTCTTTCAGGTGATGGA
Organism: Rhodospirillaceae bacterium; assembly: GCA_002691085.1. Classification (GTDB taxonomy): domain Bacteria; phylum Pseudomonadota; class Alphaproteobacteria; order Rhodospirillales; family Rhodospirillaceae. The sequence goes on from NZGX01000071.1 coordinate 19,513, forward strand.
GGGGACGAACTATTTGCGGGTTATGATCCATTCAAGGTTTTAAGATACGCTGAAATTTATAATAGTATAGTTCCTTTTGGCTTAAATGCTGGTTTGCAAAAAATTATTAATTTACTTCCCATTTCCGATAAAAACATGAGTTTAGATTTTATTCTTAAAAGGGGGGTTAGGGGTCTAAAAAGGCCTAAGTCTTTGTGGAATCCTCTCTGGCTTGCTCCATTTGTCGAAAGCGACATAGCAGATTTATTCAATCAAAAGATAAACTCTGAAGAACTTTTTAGCGAAGTCTTAACTACCTGGGAGGAAAATAAAAATTTGAGCGTAATTGATCAAACACTCTTGTTCTATACACGCTTTTATCTACCCGAAAGTATACTGATGAAAACTGATCGTTCGAGCATGAGGGTTGGACTAGAAGTAAGAAGCCCATTTTTATCCAAAGGTATCGCTGATTTTGCACAAAGATTACCTACCCACCTCAAAATTAGGAAAGGGATTACAAAATGGATATTAAAAAAATCAATGAGTAAACATCTCCCGAAAAATATATTAAATAGAAAGAAGAAAGGTTTTGGAATGCCAGTTTCAAAATGGCTTAGGCACTTACCAATCCCTGAAAATAAAATAAATGGACTTAATTCAGATATGCTTAACCAAAAGTGGCTAAAACATAAAGATAAAAAAATTGATGAACGAGGAGCACTTTGGTGCTGGCTGGCTTTGTCAAAAACATACCAGAGAAAAACATGACTTCATCTACAAAACTTTCTTCTGAGTTCTGTTATATATCAGATAATATTTTTAACCTTGTAAAAGATACCCAGGGTGAATACTTCAAAAATATACAGGNCCTTAATCCGGTTGAATTTGCCATTGATACATTAAATCCAACCAGGGCCACAGATTCTGCTAAAATACTAGAACGTTTTACATCNCTAGAAAAAATGAAAGTACTTGAAGTTGGTTCTGGGTGTGGGGTTACCCATGTTTCTTGGACGAAGTTATTCGGCATTAATGGTTATGCAATAGAGCCAGAAGGTGAAGGTTTTAGCAACTCCGCATTAATAGCTAGAAAGCTTTTATCTGAAAATGGATTAGATCCAAATAAAATTATTAATGCAAGAGGAGAGGAATTACCTTTTGAAGATAATATGTTTGATATAGTTTATTCATCGAATGTTTTAGAGCATGTCTCAGATCCCAAAAAAGTCATTACTGAAGCAATAAGAGTAGTAAAGAAAAATGGAATAGTCCAAATTGTATGTCCTAACTATCTCTCCTACTTTGATGGTCATTACAGTGCGTTTCACCCACCAATCTTTTCTAACAGTTTCTTTTGCTGGTGGATGAAAAATATTTATAAGAAAAACCCAGACTTTGCGAAAACTATAAGAACGGAAATTAATCCTATATGGTCATCTAAAGCAATAAGGTCATTGCCAAATGCAAAACTTCTTGGGTTAGGTGAGAATATATTTTTTGAAAGGATGATAGAAGGAGATGTTGGTAAACTTAATGGATTAAAGAAATTAAGTATTATTGTAAATTTTATTAAAAAAATAAAATTTGATAGAGCTTTGGCAAAGATCATTATAATGATTAAAGGATGGACGCCTTTGATAATAAGCATAAAGAAAGTCTAAGTTTTATAGTTTAATATATTCAATATAAAACCAATCAACGCACCAAAAAGTGTTAAAAAAAGAAGTAATATAGATAATATGAATGCCTCTGATGATGATATACCAACGAAACCTAATAGAGTAATTAGTGTCAACTCCCTTATACCGATACCTGCTAATGACATAGGGAGAATAAGAACAATCGACAAAAGTCCAGTAATAGAGAACCAACAAAATATACTTATCTCAATTCCAAGAGTATGACCAAGGCTTCTAATAATAAATACTGAAATAATCTGAAAACAGAACCCTAGAATTATGGAGATAAAAATATTTTTAAGAGATAAATTTTTTGAATATAAAAAACTTTTGTTAATCTTAATATTTAAAGATAGCCTTTGTAGAAGAAAAAATAATATATTGGAAGAAAAAACTATCAATATAAGTATTACCAAGAGCACTAATGATAAGACTATAAATATTGGAGAAATCTCTTCCGGCATCAGAATTAGCCCTAAAACAGTTAAGAAAGTTAGGGAAAGAAGTCCGGTTATTTTATCAAAAAAAACAATTGATATAATTTCTGCAGAATTATCATTAGGCCTTATCAAGTTATAAGCCTTAACGAAATCACCCAAGATCTGCCCAGGAAGTGCTGTACCATAAAATAAAGCTATAAATGTAAAACGAGTAATTTCACTTACAGAGCGGTCTTTAATAATAAGATTTAATTTAATAGCATTTAGAAAGTGGGCAATAATATATAATACAGCTGGCAGTATGAGATCTGTTAAAGAAATTTTTTTTAAATTTTCAACAAGCTCTTCAGTCGCAATCTGATTAAGAAGATAAGCTAAAACCAGAACACTTAAGGAAACTTTAAAAATATATATGCTAAAATTATTAAATTTATGCATATAAAATATACCTCTTTATTAAAATCTCTTTATACTCTGGGACGGAGTATCTAACAATAATTACATTGATGCATATACCTTAATAAATATAAGAACGATGACAAAGAAAAAATTTCTATTAGTAAACTATGAATACCCACCGCTTGGAGGTGGAGGGGGTAATGCTACATATTCAATTGCTAAAGAGTTAGCAAAAGAGGGGGTAAATGTTACAGTTTTAACATGTAGCTTTAGAGATATACCTAGGTATCAGAAAAGAGAAAATATACAGGTAATTAGAATATGGGGTGGACGAAGAAAATTAGAAAAATGTAGTATATTTGAGATGATATTATTTTTATTTAATGGACTATTAAAGTCCAAAAGTATTTCACGAAAAATTAAACCAGATGCATGTTTAATTTTCTTTTCCCTTCCAACTGGGCCAATTGGTTGGTGGATAAAAAGAAGTCTTGGTATACCGTATGTTATATCCCTTCAAGGCGGAGATGTTCCCGGTTTTATGAAGAAGGAACTGCATATTTATCACCTTTTAACTAATTTTATTACCCAGAATGTTTGGAAAAATGCAGAATTTGTTGTTTCTAATTCAGAAGGTCTTTCAAGACTTGCTAAAAAGTTTATGGATAATGCCGGTCATAAAACGATTCCTGCAGGCGTCGATTTACAAACCTTTAACCCAATCGGGAAATCTAGAATGGGATCAAAAACTAGATTACTATTTGTTGGAAGGCTAGTTTATCAAAAAGGACTAGATATTTTACTTGAG
>NZGX01000072.1 GCA_002691085.1 Rhodospirillaceae bacterium
CTACTCAAGAAGAGCCAGGCAGAGAAATTGGCATAAAGCTAAGGAATGTTGACTGGGCAATGAATAATACCATAAGTGGTTTTACAAATGATGTATTTGTAATGTATGTGGTTGAGAAGGTTGGAGCTAAAGAGAAAAACCTTACATATACGTGGGGTGCACCTGAGGAACAGAGTGTTGGAATGAATCTAAAATGGCTTCTAACCTCCTGCTATATAAAACCTATGAATGAGACAAGGCCTTATCTTCGGAAAAAACCTGGCGGTCCTTGGGAAAGCCTTCCACCAGACAGTCATAATTAAGATATAATTTGATTTTTTGTTCTAAAAATTAGATTATACCATAGATATAAATCTTGGAGATATCTTATGTTTGAAAGAAGAAGTTTTTTTGCAGTTTTCTCAATTATTTCTACTTTTTTGACATCTTTTTTTACATCAAAGAATGTAAAAGCAAAATCATTACCTAATAACTTCACATTTAACGATGTTGAAAAGAGAGGAACGAGAGGAAAGTTAGAACGCCTCCCAACTTTAGATATCGAAAGTGGTCAGGATTTTCTTACTGGTTTTAGAAATTTTGTAACCAGAAGAATGTACCCTCCTATAAAAGTAAGGTTTGACCAGATAACAAAAGAATTAAAATTAAAAGATGGCGAAACCCTCCCACTCAATGAATTAATTAAAATTGTTCAAAACGAACCTCAAATGATGATGGGAGTAAGAGGTTGGGTTTCAACACAACAGTTCACATGGAAACAGATTATTGATTACTATCATGATCATGCGGATGAATATCTTGATGAAATGGAGTCTGCAGACAAATCAGGTCCTGGTTCTGTTGAGCTCAATCCAGATCTTAAACTTCCTGAATATACAAAACACGAAATACATATACAGCCTGCTGGATATGTCGGTGACCCCTTCTCCGGTTATTTAAATTATTACGGTGTTAATAACTTCTATGGAGGAAGCAACTATAATGATGAAGTGCAAAATGCAATTGTAGAAAGGGTGCATACACCTGAAGATAGTAAAGTTAAAAAAGTCCTTGATATAGGATGTGCAACGGGAAGATTAACCTTCTCATTAAAGAGGAGATTCCCTAAAGCAGAAGTTTATGGTCTCGATGTAGGCGGTCCAATGGTGCGCTTTGCACACACAAGAGGTGTAGATCTAGGAGAAGATGTGCACTTTGTTCAACGACTTGCAGAGGATACAAAATTTCCTGATAATCATTTTGATCTTGTCACAGCGTATATATTGTTCCACGAAGTAACTTCTGAAGCCCAAGATAAAATTATTGCAGAGGTTAAACGCATACTAAGACCTGGTGGTGTATTTTTTCCAATCGATTTTAAAACGGGAAAACAAGCACCCCTTGATAGCCCATATCGACAATTCTTTGTTTGGTGGGATCATGTTTACAATGGAGAACCTTGGCGCGTTGAATATGCATCACGTGATTTTGCAGAAGTGATAAAAAGCCATGGATTTGAAGTTGATGAAGATATAACAGCAGCTCGTCGTGGTATGGGCAGTATAAAAGCAACTAAACCTGCTTAAATTCTATTAAATTAAATACCTAGAAATTTATTTAAAATAGAATTATTATTTCTCTAATTAGAATTCATTAATAGATAGGGAAATAACATATGGACCACCGTAATACACGTGGAAAAATTCTTTATATTGGCGGCGATGGGGAAGAACGTGGAAGGGAATGGTGGGGCATGACCTTTCATGAAGACGGCCAAAGAACCCTTCGCGCCCATTGTGAAATTGATGACACTGAAGTAATTAGAGAGGTGGTTTACACGATGGATAAAAATTGGAAACCTCTTGATTGCTTTAATCGTCTACATGTGAATAGAAAATTTCTTGGTTCAGGACTTGTCTTTGTTGATGAAAACCAAGCCGAATGTGAGGTTAACAATATAGAGATTGGTAGAACATCTCAAAAAGTATCTTTAGACGGACCTCCTCAGAGCCTTACTGTACACCCCTTAACATGTGATGTTTTTCATTGCGCTGGATATGATCATTCAAAAAACGAGAATCCGCAGACATTAAAAAATGTTTTATCAACGTCTCCTCTTCCAAATGGGGCAAGTGGACCTTTCCTAACCGTGGGAACAGTAACTGTACAATACGATGGACGAGAAACAATTACTGTACCAGCAGGAACATTTGAAACCGATCATTATCATTTTGTTATGAAACCGCAACCTGATGGTACAGAAAAAAGAGAGGATATTTGGTGCATTCCAGATGATTTTACTTTTGTTAAGGTAACAGTAAGTGGGTTTCTAAANGATTCAAAATATGAACTTGTGGAATTAGAAACNTCTTAAGAAGNTTTATCTAATATTTCACTCACNACACGTTCGGAAGAAGCCATAGCTGCTTCCATACCTAAATCAAGATTNCGTGTATGTTCACCTGCAAAAAATAAACCATTAAACGATGAAGAGATAGATTTAGAAAATTTAGTTATTTGTCCTGGGCCATAATCATAACTATCTCCCATGGAAAAACGATTAGCAGACCATGAGTAACTATCAACAACTTCAAGCTTTCCTCTAGTCGATGGTCTAATCTTTGCAAGAAGATTAAGTATGTACTCTTTCATTTCACTTTTAGGAATACGATCTAATTTTNTGGTAGTATCACCATTGACCCAAACAATAATGTTTTGAGAAGACCCATCTGATTCCTTTCTAACAAAAACTCTCTCTATAGGAGTATCTGTCCACATAGAGGCAGGAAAACCATCTTCATCCCAAAAAGACTTTTTAATATTAAGATAAATTTTTGCAACACCTGAATATCTAGCTTCGTTAATTGCAGACATTTTATCTACTGGAAGCAATGGTGAAAATTTTACACCTTTAAGAGATGTAAGAGGTGTTGTAACAACAACAAATTTTGAGAAATAACGTTTTCCATTTTCACATTTTATTTCATATTGTTTTTTACTATACTCAATTGATTGAACAATTGAGTTCAAATAGACATTTCCTTTTAAAGACTCAGCCATTGCTTCAGGAAGTTTTTGATTACCACCCTTTATCTTTCCTAAAATGACAGCATCACTTCCATACTGTTCTTTTGAGGCATTGAGGTATCCTCCAAATTGAAGTCTTGCAATGTCTGCAAAGCGAGAGAGTGCAGATGAATATCCTATATCAGAGCAATTTACATCTACATTCATTAATCGTAATGCCTCATCTGAAATCCCTTTTTCCTTTAAATACGTTTCAAGAGGAATGTCTAAATGAGAAAAACGAGGGTCGAGCCAATCCTCCAAACTCTTCAAAGGATTATATTTAAATAAGTATGTCATCAGCAAACGTGAAGGTGGTATAGATCTCTCCTCGCCTATTGTTTTATTAAAACTTGATGTTTCCCAATCATTCAAATTAACTAAATTATCACGAACATAATAACTAAAAGGATGTACCTTTATATCTGTCGGAACACGTTCTAATCCTAGCTTATCTGCAACATCAACTACTCGTGCATACATGATTCCAATATCACTGGCACCAAGCTCCTGAATGTGACCATTGATATTCTTTGACTTAACCCTTCCGCCAATTTCATTTGTCGCCTCAACAACACGTACCTTAAACCCCTGTTCCTCGAGAAGCATTGCAGAGTATAAACCTGATAAACCAGCACCGATCACAGTTACATCTATTGTATCTTTTGCATAAGATATTGTTGATNTTGCAGGAACTAAACTAAGTCCTGACAAGCTTAGTTTAAGTGATTTTCTTCTTGTAAGACGCAATCCCATTTCTACTTCCGAGTATCAAAAATAAAGAAATAGTTTATTAAAATATTATATAGACTATTTTAGTTTCGTAAAAACTTTATGTCTATCTCATAAGTTTAATAAAAGCTTATTTATTAACAGTAACTTATATTAATTTATTAAAATTTAAAATTAAATATATTTCTTATTTCTATCATAGACTTTGAACATGTTGTTTGGCAATATTGACGAATCATTTATTGAAAGAATAGCGTACTATGAATTACCTTAATAGAAGAGCAGCGCTTGTTACCTCTGGAGTAGGCCTTTTCTCATCTCTTGCTTTATCATCATGCACTGATGCATCTAATCAAGGCTCTAAGAACAACGATCTTTTTGATCTGTATGACCCAAAAACTGTTACACCCATTTATGCTCGATTAAGAGGTAATCCAAATGAAAAGATATCTATTTGGTGGTATGGCGGTATGGTATATGGAAAATTATTGAACAAGATGTCAACTCCGCTTTTCCGTGTTCATGGAATTGGATTTAATCGCTTCAGAAAAATTAATGACAATACATATGAACAAACTGTGGCTGAAGCTGGCTATTTTGCTGATCTTAAAAGCTTACAGATTATTGATGAATGGGACAATCCTCTCAACAACAAACGTGTTAAAGTCGAACACTATCGTTCACTGACAGTCAATGATATTGATCTCAATGGCATTGAAACAAGTCGAAATTCAAAAGTAATATTTAACGGAGAAGTAGGACCAATACTGACAAATGGAAATAAACTGTGGGTAACAGAAAATCTTGTTGCACGAATTCCCCTTCCCTCACCTCCCGGTGTTCCTGAAGATAAAAAGTTATTTATTGACTCAACGTACCTTAGTACATTTGAGGCAAATATCTCAGATATTCAAAATAAAAACTTGGAGCATGTCCCTGGCTCTACTTCGTTTCAAGCAATTACAAATTTTTATCCGTGGATGGAACTTGGAGCTGAGCCCGGAGAAGTTATTTGGCAGATTATGGGAAGAAAATTAGATGATATTTCACAGCTGCCAGAGTTTCAGAGAGATCGCCTTAATTTAGATCATCCTGATTTCATTGAAAATCCAGGTGTTTAATGAAGGAAAATAATGTTTAAAAAAAATAAAATTTTGAATTATTTACCACTTACACGAAGAAATATTGGTTTTTTCTTTTCGTCTATATTAACAAGTTTATTTTTTAAAAACAAAGCTCAGGCACAGCAAGAACAGACAGGCACAAATACTATGTTTCAAATTTCCGGAAGAGTATCAGGACCAACACCTGTTGAAGTCAGACGTAATTATTTAAGAAGTACGCATGGACAAATACATTTCAGGACGTCTAGCCCAGATAAAATAACAAATAAAAGGCCCCTTATCTGCCTTCACATGAGTCCAAATTCAGGTAGAGTTTATGAGCGCTTTATTGGCTTCATGGGAACAGATAGAATTTGTCTTGCACCAGACACTCCAGGCTTCGGGGAATCTGATCCTCCCCCATCAGCTCCATTAATTGAGGATTATGCGTCTGAGTTTATAAAATTCATAGATAACCTAAATCTTGAGAACGTCGATATATTAGGATATCACACAGGATCGGAAACATGCATTGAAATGGGTCATCAACGCCCTGACCTTATTAATCGTATCGCAATTATTTCAGCTCCTATTTTTACCGAAAAAGAAAGNCAAGATCACAGAGAACAATTTAGACATGTTGAACCCAAAGCAGATGGTTCATACGCAGTTGATAAGTGGGTTTCAGCAATTAAGTGGCGAATGAAAGGGTGGACCCTTGAACATAAAGCCTATCAGTTTAATGATGCTCTTAGAAATCCTGATATTTCATGGTGGGGACATCGTGCTGCATTTGAATATGAGATGGAACAGAAAATGCGCGATAACCAGAAACCTGTTCTTGTTCTCAACCCTGAAGACGATCTTGTTGATTATACAAAAAGAGCAATAGGACTTTCACCTTTAATTAATGTTTATGACTTGCCAGGATGGAATCACGGTTTTCTTGATCTAGAACCTGAGAAAACTGCTGCAATTTTACGTAATCATTTTGATGAGGAGACATAAGCATGGCCATACAATATGAGAGAATGTATGTTGACTCACGTTTTGGGCAAATGCATATGCGNACAGCAAGNCCTGAAAAAAGAACAACCAAAAATCCACTTATTTGTTTCCACCTAAGNCCCTATTCCTCTGTGGTATATGAAACNTTTGTAAGAGAAATGGGTAAAGACCGTTTGTGTATTGCGATTGACTCTCCCGGCTTTGGACATTCTGACCCCACACCCGAGGCTCCTCTTATTCCTGACTATTCTGGAGCTATGAGTGATGTCGTTGATGCACTTGGGATTGAGAGAGCNGATCTGATTGGATTTCATACAGGCTCAAAAGTTGCACTTGAATTAAGCCGTCAAAGACCTGACGTTGTTAATAAAGCTATACTCATCTCTATTGCCTACTGGACACCAGAAGAAATTAAAACGCGTGAAGTTATTATTAAAGCACCAGAAATAAAAGAAGATGGTTCACATTTGCAGGAAGCATGGGATGGTTCCATACGATGGAGTATGAAAGGGCGAACAGCGATGATGCTCGCTAAACTATTTTATGCACAATCAATTAACCCAGCAATTACACATTGGGGCCACCAAGCAGCTTATCAATATGATGTTGAAGCAGCAATGGCTGAAATAAAACATCCTATCCTNGTTTTAAACCCAGAGGATGATCTTTGGGAAGAGACNCCACGGATTAAACNTCTATTAAAACAAAGAGGAAGCCAATTTATGGATCTTCCAGGATGGGCTCATGGGTTTATGGAATTAAAAACAGATGAGTTTTCAAAGATCGTAAGAGATTTCCTAGACTAAATAGTTTTCTACCTCTAGGGAGAGCCACAATTAATTTATATTCTTATTTTCTCAATCATTTTCCAAATGATAAAAACAAAACTTTACTTACGGATGAAGAAGAGCAGACGTTTTCCTATGCATATGCACAAAAAAAAATTGCTAAACTTTCTCAGTTTCTTAATAAACAAGGAATAAAACCTGGAGATCGAATCTCTGTACAGGTCGAAAAATCAAAAGAAAATCTTTTTCTTTATCTTGCATCTCTTAATAACGGTCTTATATACCACCCTCTAAATACGGGATATACAAATGATGAATTAAATTTTTTTCTTAAGGATGCAAAACCAGCACTTGTTGTCTGTGACGAAAACAGAAAAGACGATATAAGAAATATCCTCTCGGATAATCAGTATAAAAATATTTTTACACTCAATAAAGATGGTAGTGGCACTCTTATAGATGTTGAACAACATTTAAATGGAAATCATAATACAGTTGCATGTATGAATGCTGATATTGCCTGTCTTCTCTATTCCTCGGGAACAACCGGACGTCCCAAAGGAGTTATGCTTAGTCATGAAAATCTAAGAGTCACCATTTCAAACCTGGTAAAGGTATGGGAATACACTGAACACGATATCCTTCTCCATAGCCTCCCAATCTATCATGCTCATGGGCTCTTCTTTGGAATTGGATGTGCACTAGCAACAGGATCGCAAATGATCTGGCATCACTCCTTTAAAGCAGACAAAGTTATAAAAGATCTCCCTAAATCTACTGTCATGATGGGGGTTCCAACCTTTTATACGCGTCTTCTGTCACACCCCGAATTTACAAAAGAATGCGCATTACAAATACGTGTCTTTATTTCAGGTTCTGCCCCTCTCCTAAAAGAAACATTCAATCACTTCAAACAAAAGACAGGTCATGAAATCATTGCACGATATGGACTTACTGAAACTGGTATTTTGGCCTCAAGTGTTATTAAATCACCAATAAAAC
>NZGX01000073.1 GCA_002691085.1 Rhodospirillaceae bacterium
TATAAACTTTCCTGATACGGAAGTTAATGAAATAAAAGGTATAAGGTTTGCATCCCAGGGTAGGCATAAAATTGGTGATAATCTTATTCCTCGAAAAAATCCAAGAGGACAAACATATATCTGGATTGGTGCTACAAGAGTTGGTGATCTCGAAGATAAGTCCACGGATGTTAGCATTATTGACAATGGTTATATTTCTATAACTCCACTTAATATTGACCAGACGCATTATAAGACACTAAATAAATTATCTATGGATTTAAAATGATATTAGCATTAAGAAGTGTAGTTTTTTTTTATGGTTTTATGTTATATTAATATGATGTCCAATTCTCAGGAAATATTTTTATGTTTTTAAACTGCATAAAATATATTTTTCCAATCTTTATTATTAGCGCCTGTACGTCTAAATGGGAGCCACCTTCTGGATATGTCGGTGGCGACTTTATGGAATATGGAGAAGTAAAAGAAGTTAGGGTTAAGAAAGGACAAAGTATTTATATTCTTTCAAAGTTATATGGAATATCGATGAGGTCCATAATTGAGGAAAATAACCTCACTGCACCCTTTATACTTTATCCTAATCAAAGAATAATGCTTAGACCTCCAAACGCCTATATCGTTAGAAGAGGAGACAGTTTATACAGTATTGCAAAAAAATATGGTACTAATGTATATCAATTAGCAAAGCAGAACTCTATTGATGCTCCTTACACTATTTTTTCAGGACAAAAAATACTAGTTCCTTATAAAATTATTAAAAAAACTTCAGAGCCTTTAATAGAGAATACAGTTAGAAAACAAAAACCTCGAAAAAATAATAAATTAATAGAACAAACAAAGCTATTGAATGAGTCTAAAAAAAGAGTTGTTTCTATTCAAGAACATAACGAAAAAAGAAAAAATCAATTTTCTTCTAATATTAAAAATTCACAAATATTTATTTGGCCTGTTCAAGGAGAAATTACATCCCAATTTGGCCCCGGAGGAAAAGGTCTTCATAATGATGGTATTAATATTTTAGTTCCTGAAGGCTCTGACGTCGTTGCTTCAGAAAGTGGAGTTGTAGTTTATTCGGGAAATGAACTTCAGGGTTTTGGTAATTTGTTGTTAATTAAACATTCAAATGGATGGATGACAGCTTATGGTCATAATGATCAGTTATTAGTTTCAAGAGGAGATAAGGTTAAAAAAGGTCAGATTATTTCCTATTCTGGAAGTTCCGGTAATGTTCGGATACCTCAACTCCATTTTGAGATAAGAAAGGGAACAAAAGCGGTTGATCCTCTAAAGTATTTAAATCTCTAAATAATTTTATCTAAATTTTAGTATTGTAGAGTTAGTAAAGTTGGGGCATTAAGGCAATAAGTAAAAAACTTTATATTTTATCATTTTTTTGGACAATGGAGTAATTTTATGTTTATTTCTGATGCACTCGCTCAGGCGGGTCAAACTGGGGGAGCGGCAAGTCCTTTTTCTGCATTTATACCTATCATTTTGATTTTCATAGTTTTTTATTTCCTATTAATAAGACCTCAGCAGAAGAGAATGAAAGAGCATCAGGCTATGTTAGATGCAGTTAGAAGAGGCGATAAAGTCGTGACGAATGGTGGTATAATTGGTACTGTAACTAAAGTTAACTCTGATGAAAGAGAGTTGCAGGTAGAAATATCTGATAATGTTAGAGTTCGGGTTAGGCAAGACATGCTATCTACTGTAATTTCTAAAACAGAGCCAGTGTCGACTGAAGAAAAGAAATAGTTATAAATAATATATGAAAGGCAGTAATTCATTCCTCAATTTGGTTTGATTTAATACTGAATCTCACAAATGTTAGAGTTTGGTAAATTTAAGATATTTACAATTTTATCTGTAATTTTAATTGGTGCCTTCTTTTCAGCACCAAATTTTATGTCCGAGCAACTAAATAAAGAACTTCCTAGTTGGTGGAGCCCAGCAAGTTTAGGTCTTGACTTAAGAGGTGGATCTTATCTTTTAATGGAAGTTGATACAAACGCGGTTGAGAATGAACAATATATTGATTTGCAGGAAACTATTAGGCAGTCATTAAGAAAGGCAAAAATTGGTTACAGAAATCTATCCGTAAGGAATACTTCAGTAACATTTATGTTACCTAATCCAGATCTTAAATCTGAAGCCAGGAGAGTTATAAATCAAGAGATTCAGAATTTAGTTTTTGAGGATCTTGATAATGGAAGGCAGAAAGTAAGTTTACCAGATGATATTCTAGCTGAAAGAAAACGTGCTGCCGTAAATCAATCAATTGAAATTATAAGAAGACGTGTTGATGAATTTGGAACTGCTGAAGCAAGTATTCAAAGACAAGGTCAAGATAGAATAATCATAGAATTACCTGGTATAGATGATCCAGAGAGAGTGAAAGAAATAATTGGGAGGACTGCTAAATTAAATTTCCATTTATTAGCACCTGGTTTTTCTGGCCCTGTAACAGGAAACTCTAATGTACCTCCTGGTGCAATCCTTCTACCAAGTTCAGATTCAATTGGTAATTATGTTGTACAAAGAAGAGTCTCTGTTCCCGGGGAAATGTTAGTTGACTCACAACCTGGTTTCCAAGATGGTCTTGCAATAGTAAATTTTAGATTTAATACTCAGGGTGGAAGACGTTTTGGAGCAATAACTTCAAAAAATGTTGGAAAATTCTTAGCTATAGTTCTTGATGGTGAAGTGATTAGCGCTCCAAGAATAAGAACTGCAATAACTGGTGGAAGTGGGATGATTGAGGGCGGTTTTACCGTTCAAAGTGCTCAAGATTTATCACTTTTATTACGGGCGGGAGCTTTGCCCGCTCCTTTAACTATATTGGAAGAAAGGAGTGTTGGTCCAGGCTTGGGAGCTGACTCAATTAAGGCTGGTGAGTTTGCTAGTGTTTTAGGTTTAATAGCAGTAGCACTTTTTATGATTTCTGTTTACGGTTTATTCGGCTTATTTTCTGTTCTTGCTTTAGCAATAAATTTATTATTAATACTTGGTGCATTAAGTGGTATTGGCGCGACTTTAACCTTGCCTGGTATAGCTGGTATTGTCTTAACAGTTGGTATGGCAGTAGATGCTAATGTTCTTATTTTTGAAAGGATGCGAGAAGAGCTCAAGACAGGTAGAACTTTATTCAATGCACTCGACTCAGGTTTTAAACAAGCATTTAAGACAATATTAGACTCTAATTTAACAACTCTAATAGCAGCTATTTTGCTTTTCTGGTTTGGGAGTGGTCCAGTAAAGGGTTTTGCAGTTACGCTAGGATTGGGAATACTTTCAACATTATTTACTGCAACAATGGTTTCAAGGTTGATTATAATTTTATGGGTTAGAAAAACTGGTCAGACAACATTACCAATAGTTACAATTAATAAAGATGCAATTATTAAACCACTAATAGCATTAATGCCGCAGCAATTTACTTTTGATTTTGTAAGTAAGAGAAAATTTGCAGCAGTTCTCTCGTCAATCTTTCTAATTCTTTCAATTGGTTCCTTATCAGTACAAAAATTGAATTTTGGAATTGATTTTTCAGGTGGTATATTGATTGAAGCTCGTGCACCTGGATCAGTAGATGTTGGTTCAATTAGAGCGGTTGTTGGTGATCTTGGTTTAGGAGACGTTGCAATAACAACTTTTGGATCAACTGGACAAGATTTTTTAATCAGGGTTCAAAAGCAAGAGGGTGGTGAAGAACAACAAGTTGCAGCATTGAATATGGTTAAAGAGTCTTTAGGTACTGATTATGATTATAGACGTACAGAGCTTGTAGGGCCAAAGGTTGGTCAAGAACTATTTATGGACGGAGCTCTAGCAGTCCTTTTAGCTCTTCTCGCAATAAGTATTTATATATGGCTTAGGTTTGAGTGGCAGTTTGCTTTAGGAGCCTCTATGGCATTAGCCCATGATGTTGTAGCAACTTTAGGTTTATTTTCACTATTTTCTCTTGATTTTAATTTAACTACGGTTGCAGCAATACTTACAATTGCAGGTTATTCAATCAACGATACTGTTGTGGCATATGATAGGGTAAGAGAGTCATTGAGAAAATATAAAAAACTCTCACTTCCAGAATTGGTAAACATGTCATTGAATAAAGTTTTATCAAGAACTCTTCTTACAAGTTTTACTACTCTTTTAGCTGTATTGTCCTTATTTGTTTTTGGAGGTGAAGTTTTAAGAGGATTTAGTATAGCACTTTTATGGGGTGTTGTAATAGGAACTTACTCTTCAATATACGTTGCAATGCCGATTTTAATCTACTTCAACTTAAGACAAGAAGATATTATTGGTGAAGAGGATATATCAAATCTTAGTCAAGTCCCAAATAATAATTAAAAAAAAGGAGCCAATATTTTGGCTCCTTAAGTTTACCTATTTTATATTCTTTATCTGAACATATAATTCTGAGCTGCTACCATACTAAACAGCATTGGAATAGAAAGTAGTGTATTTGTTCTTGAGAATAGCATAGCTGTTCTTGCAGCATTGGCTTTTGTTTCTGGGTCAACTTCGACTATACCAAGAGCTTTCTTTTGATTTGGCCAAATTACAAACCAGACATTAAACCACATAATTGTCCCTAACCACATACCAATCCCAATAATCTGGAATCCATCTTGGAAAGTCATTGCCTCGTGAAGATAGCCACTTAAGTATCCAAGTATTAATCCACTTAGTATTGTAGCTTTAGCTGCCCAGCGAAACCAGAATAATGCTGCGGGAGCAATAACTTTTCCAATTGCTGGTTTTTGATCATCAGGTATATTTGGCATATTAGGTATCTGAACAAAATTGAAATACCATAGAAGACCAATCCACATGATGCCACTTAAGACATGGATCCACCTAAACAAAAAGGCAAGATAGCTTTGGTCGAGAACAATTTGATCAACTGACCCAAAACCTATGTTATATAAATATAGAAAGATTGCCAAAATAAAACCAGAAATTACTGTTCTTGGCAGTGATTGCAGAATAAATCCCATTCTTTAGTTTCCCCTCAATTTATGTATACTAATAATAAGATAGAAACTCCATATTACAAAAATATGGGCATATAAGCAATAATGGTTATATAAACATACTATAAATTATAATTAAAAAAAAACTAGTTGATTTCAATGGTAACAAATGAATTGATATTTTTGAATGACAAGGTCAAAACCTATGATCGTGATAGGTATATTACAGCAATGTTTTCTGCAATTAATGATAGAAAATTTATTTTTGCGTTATATGCGTTTAATATTGATATCTCAAGGATATGGGAAACGGTTGAAGAAATTCAGATTAGACATATCAGATTGCAATGGTGGTATGATACTTTATTAGAACTAGAGAGAGGTAATAATACTGCTACTGGACATCCACTAGTTGAATCATTGCAAGAGTTATCAGAAAGTAAAAATCTTTCGTTTAAACATTTTTTTACATTACTTAATACAAAAAGGTATGATCTTGATCATAGTTCTTTTGATACTATCGATAGATTAATTGATTACTGCATAAATTCTTCTTTTCCACTGTCATTACTATTATTAGAGGTTTTTGAGATAAATGGCGAAGAAGAATCTGATCTAGTGAAAAATTTGAGTATTTCATGGGCACTTACTGGTACAATAAGGTCTATAATAAAATCATCTTCCTTAGGAAGGGTTCTTATACCTGAAGAACTTCTTGAAAAATATAATATATCATCCAGAGATATTTTAAACGAAAATAAAAAAAATGATTTATCAGAAATAGTTAATGAAATGGTAAGTATTTCAAAAGGATATCTTAATCAGTGCACAAACATTATAGATTCTCTCCCTAAACAAACCCTTCCACTGTCGCTTCAGTTCATAATTGTTAAGGAATATTTGACAACTATAGAGAGGTCAAATTTTAATCTTTATGATAAAAGGGTCATTTTGATGAAACCAAATATATTAAAGCTTGTTATCTCTGCTTTTAAAAAGAAATATTTCAATTAGAATTATAAAGCTAAAATATATTTGTAAAATGCTTAAAACTTTAATAAATATTTTTATTTTCAAGAAAAATTAATTTGTAAGATTAATCCAATCATCTATATCCCGAATTGCTCTTTCGGTGAAGGCTTTTTTTCTATCCCTTCCCTTTAAGGGCTTATTTTTCTCATTTAAGACTTCTTTTTTATTTAAAGGAGGAAATAAACCAAAATTAATATTCATTGGTTGATATGTTTCAGGAAGAGAGTTCTTAGTGATGTGCTCTAATAAAGAACCAATAGCAGAAGTATTTGGAGGAANAAGAAACTTCCTACCATTAATTTCTGATGCTGTAATTATTCCAGAGAGAAGCCCTATCGCTGAGCTTTCAACATATCCTTCACAACCAGTGATTTGACCTGCAAATTTAATATGAGGCATTGATTTAAGATTTAATCTTTCATCAAGAAGCTTGGGTGAATTAATAAATGTATTTCTATGGATCCCGCCAAATCTTACAATATCTGAATTTTCCAGACCAGGTATGGACTTTAAAAGCGAATTCTGCTCACCGTACTTTAGTTTTGTTTGGAATCCAACAAGATTATATAATGTGCCAGCGGCATTATCTTGTCTTAATTGGACAACAGCCCAAGGTTTTTGGTCGGGTGTATGCTTATTTGTTAGTCCTACTGGTTTTAAGGGCCCGTACCTTAATGTTTGAATACCTCTTTGTGCCATAATTTCAATAGGGAGACATCCTTCGAAATAAGGTGTATTTTTTTCCCATTCTTTAAAATTAACTTTTTCACTTTTAATCAGTAAATTATAAAAATAGTTATATTCTTCTTTATTTAAAGGGCAGTTTATATAATCATTTCCATCACCTTTATCATATCGCGACTGATACCAAGCAATATTGAAATTAATGCTCTCTTTAGTGACAATTGGTGCAATTGCATCAAAAAATGCAAGTGATTCTTCTCCGGTGATTTCTATAAGTGAATTACTTAATGAACTAGATGTAAGAGGTCCGGTTGATATGATAACCTTACTCCACTTTTTATCTTTAAGAGTTTCTATCTCTTCTGTAATAATTTTTATTCTTGGATGATCGGAGATGGATTTATGTACTGTTTTAGAAAATCCTTCCCTATCAACGGCTAGAGCTGACCCTGCTGGAATTTTGTTTTTATCAGCCGCATGCATTATTAAAGACTTTAGTTTTCGCATTTCATAATGAAGGAGACCAACTGCATTATAATCAGCATCATCGGAACGAAATGAGTTAGAACAAACCAACTCCGCTAGTTTATCCGTTTGATGAGCATCCGTATTTTTAATTGGTCTCATTTCGTGAAGAATTACATCAATATTTCTTTCTGCCAACTGCCAGGCTGCTTCACAACCGGCTAATCCGCCTCCAACAATATGTACAGAATTTTTGTTATCAAAGTGCATGTTTACCAAAGTATTTAAACAAATTATCTAAATATAACATCTTCTAGCGGACAAATATAAAAAATCAACATTAAAAATTTATTTATATTATATTATTTAAATCAATAACTATTCAAACAGTATAATCTTATTAAGGAGTTGATATGGCATTACTTTGGAAAGCAACTGCAATGCAAACAAATAATGTGATTGTAAATGCAGCTAAAACACGTGAAGAAGCGATGGCGATTGTAAATAAAAGTATTGATCGCTGGGAAGAGCTAATAAGGTGGGCAGCAGGGAGAGGTAGTGGTATCCAAAACTTAGTTTTATTTCCTGAATTTAATCTTCAAGGATTTCCTTTATCTGAGAATGCTGATGAATGGATTAAAAAAGCTTGTTTCCAGATACCGGGGTGTCCTGAAATAGAACGATTACAAAAGATTGCCCAAAAGTATAAAATTTACTTAGGTGCAAATGGTTATGAGGCGCCAGAGGAATGGCCTGGTAGGTATTTTAACTGTTCTTTTTTAATAAATCCATCTGGGGATGTAATATTAAAATATAGGCGTGTATCAACCGCCCAAGCTGCATCTCCTCACGATGTTTTAGATGAGTATCTTGACAAGNACGGAATTGAAGGGCTGTGGCCTGTTGCTAAAACTGAAATAGGAAATATTGCGATGATGCCTTGTGGAGAAATCTTATGGCCCGAAACCGCAAGATGTCTTATGATGCGAGGAGCGGAGGTTATTCTTCATCCAACATCTGACCATGGTCGTTCCGATAAAATGGGTTGGGAATCTTCTAAGCGTGTAAGAGCTGCAGAAAATATGGTTTATTTTGTTTCAGCAAATTGTGCAGATATTATTGGTTCACCACCTAATGGTACCCATGCGGGAAACTCAAAGATTATTGATTTTCAAGGTCAGCTTGTTGTAGAAAGCGGTGTTGAAGGAGAGTCAATTAATGCTGCTGCTGTAATTGATATGGATGCATTAAGAAGGGCAAGATGCACCCCTTCTGGTCCATTTGGGGTCAACAGGCTTGCAAGACTTAGATCAGAGGCTTATGCAAAAGTCTTCCAAGATGCAAAATTTTATCCCGTAAACCTATGGGCTGATAAACCAATGGACTCTAAACAGAGAATACAGGATGCTCTTACAGGAGTGATAAAGGATAAAGTTGAAGACGGTATTTTTAACAAGCCGAGTAAAGGTCAGACTCTCGAGGGTTATGATTTATGGGGAAGCTGATTTCTTCGTCTATATGTATTCTAGTATCAATATTTATTATATGTTCTAATTTCTCTCTTGCATCAACTTTAAGGATTGCGACTCCATTTCTCGTTGCCGATCCCGATAATCCTTATCAAGGCATGACAATGCCTTCGGCATTGAGTTCTCAGATTATTTATGATCCTCTAGTTATTATAAATAAGAATGGTTCAGTTGAACCATGGCTTCTTACATCATGGTCAAGTGATAATGCATACGAATGGGATCTTTCAGTTAGAAAAGGCGTGAAGTTTTCTGATAATTCTAACTTAACAAGCAGTTCTGTAGTCCAATCGATTGGACACATGCAAACTATTTTGGGAAAGACCGAGACAGTTGGTCGTAGTTTTGAAAACATTGATAAAGTTGCTATTGTTTCTGAATACAAACTAAAAGTTTATCTTAAGCAACCAGACCCAGTATTTCCACTGAAATTATCAATATGGCGTTTACCCGAGCCGGTGTCATGGAAATCTCGTCGTAATGATCCTCAATCTTACTCCCCAGGCACAGGAGCATATAAACTCGCGAGTAAAGAACCTGGAAAAGTAGTTTACGAAGAAAATCCTCTGGCTTGGAATAAACCATTTTATAAAAAAATAATTCTTATACATGTTCCTGATCAAACCTCACGCTTGCAGGCTTTCGTTGCAGGAGATGTTGATATAAGTTTACAAATAGGAGTAGGTGATGAGTTAAGTGTAAAGTCTATTCAAGGAAATATTATCAGCAGAGCAACTACTCGTGTTGCATATCTTGGTTTTGCAAAGGAACACTTTGAAGAAAACTCTCTTATACACAACCAAAACATAAGACTTGCTCTTAACTACGCAGTCAACCGAGAGCAAATTGCAGATATTCTTTTTAATGGATATGTTTTACCGACAGGACAGTTAATTTTACCCGGCGCCCCTGGATACATTCCTTCAATTAAACCATTTCCATTTGATGTGGAAAAAGCTAAATCATTACTAAAGGATGAGGGATATCCAAATGGTATTGTTCTTTCTGCACGTGTAGCAATATCGGGCTCAGATGAGATGCTTCTTTATCAGCAAATTGCAGCAGATATGCTTAAAGCTAATATCAAACTTAACTTAAAGATCGGGACTCTGTCACAAATGACACAAATGTTATTTAGTGGGGATTATAAGGCTGAGGTTTTTTCATCATTTGGTCGTGGTTTAGACCCGCTTGGTGATTATCGTCATCGTTCATGTCTAGGAAAGACCGGAGCCTTTCCTCCTTATTTTTGTGATAAAATTTCATTGGAATATATAAAATCTGCGCGTCTTTCAAATTCTTTAAAAGAAATGGATGAACTTATGAAAAAGGTGACTAAAAGGGAAAAGAATAATCCTCTTGGGATTTTTTTATGGCCAACAGTTCCTTTAGATGCAGTATCAAAAAATATTCATATTTCAGATACCTATAGCACTTATTACGATTTTATACCTTATCATCTCATAATGGAAAAATAATCTTTCTTAGAAATAATTTTAATTGCATTCTGCACAGACTCCATGAATTTCAAAATTCCAACGTGACGGTTTGAAGGTTTTTTTGATTGCATAATCTTTGATATATTGAGGAATTTCACACTGATGTGTTTCAATAACGTTACCACAATCGTCACAGATCATGAATTGACAGTTGTTATGAAGATGATCAATATCACAGGCAACATAAGCACTTAGGCTTTCAATTCTATGAATAAAGTTATTTTTCTGTAAGAACTCTATCGAACGATAGACTGTTGGAGGTTTTGGATTTTTAAAAACTTTATTGAGTTTCTCTAATATTTCATAAGCACCAAGCGGCTTCTTACTGCTCGCAATGATCTTAAGGACTTCAGCTCTTGGGGCAGTTAATCGAAGCTTGTTATCTTCGCAATAATCAGAAATTTTTTTTAAAATTTTGTGTGTCATTGTATTATAATTCTATAGATTGATGAGAATTATTAATCTTCTCTTTAAGAATATTATACCAGAATGATGGATGGTCAAGTCGCATTAAAACCGAGGATGTATTTAAAGCTTTATCAGGTGTTCGATGGAGTAAACCTTTCGACCCCCCATTAAAAATAGCTACATCCCAGGTATTCATAAATTGACGTTTTGATGGATATTTGATTATTTTTTCATTAGTTGAACCATTTATTATTGCTTCATGATCAATTGCTTCATCAGGAATCCATTCTGTACCTTCTCCAGAATATGTTACAAGCAAACGCATTGGGACATTATCAATATGGTAACGACGACATCCTCTTTTTGTCGTTAAACAAAACCCAACTGCATCACTATCAATGGTTTCACAAAAAACTTCACAAATTTGAGCCATATCTGATACCCAAATATCATAAAAGTAATTATCTTGTAATTTTCTTGTTATATCCTCTTTTAGTATTTCTTTAATATCTTCTATACCTTTAATCCTATAAACTTGTCCTATAAGTTTTATATTTAAAGACATTAATTCTTTAAAAAAGGCATCTGAACCTTCCAAAGGTTTTCTCTCTACAATAGCCAACTTATCTTGGCTATTTCTAAATTCCCTTACTTGTTGTAGGTCTGAAGTACGAAAAACACTAATTGGTAAATCTCCACTTGCAATTATAAAATAAATCGATATAAAGTTTTATAAACTGTTATATTATAACATTTGACAAATCAAGCTTGAAAATATGCTATCTCTTAAATTTAGAATAATTTCTATTGCAAGTGCCTTTCTATTTATTCACTTAAGTTTTCACACTTTTGAGCATTACACTGAACATTTCTCGGGTACACATGATGAAGTAGAATGTGCATATTTTGATATTACAAAATTTGCACCCACAGATTATCAAGATAACAGTTTAATTTTTCCTAAATCAGAGATTAAAAATTCTTTTCCTAAGAATAATAAGTTTTTTAATATTGCTCGACTATATGACCCTCGTGGACCTCCCCAGGTTTAATCTCTTTTAAAAATTAAAATTTAAATTGAATAAAATATTTGGGAGGTATTTATGAAAAATACTTATTATACACTTTTTACAGTACTGATTGCACTCATAGTTACAGGCAATCTTAGAGCTGATGATACTATTGATGAGATCAAAGTAACTTCGTCATTTATTGAAGGATCATTAGACAAACTAAAAAATCAACTGCATATATTAGATGGCAGCGATATTCAAAATGATGCCAGTCAAAGCCTTGGTGAGAGCATTGATAATTTTCTAGGAGTTTCTTCAAGTGATTTTGGACCTGCGGTTGGACAACCTGTTATCAGGGGTCTCTCTGGTGCTAGGGTAAAAATCCTTAATAACAATTATGTTGTTAGAGATGTTTCATCCCTTGGTGCTGATCATTTAAACGATATAGACCTAAACAATATTGAGCAAATAGAGATTATGCGCGGTCCCTTATCTTTGCTTTTCAGTAAAGGAACCAGTGGAGGTATTATTAATATTGTTGATAACACAATAGCAAAGGAAGATTTTTCTGAATCTGTTTTTAACATTGGTGGTGAAGCTAGTTCTGTTAATGATGGTTTTGGTGGTAATTTTAGCTATCAGGGCAATATTTCAGGAATTAATCTTAGCGTCGCATATAATAAATATGACTTTGAAAACTACGATGTTCCTGATGGTGCAGTGATGGAAGAAGAGCATCATGAAGATGAAGACCATGACGAAGAAGAACATGCTGAAGAAGGACCGATTAAATTTTTAGAGAATTCTGATTACAGGCGTGAAACAAAACGATTTGGAATCTCAAGAGCAGGCTCTTGGGGGCACTTTGGTTTCTCATACTCTGATAATGATAGTCTTTATGGGGTACCGTTTCATGAAGAAGGCGAAGGTCACCATGGACATGAAGGTGAAGAGCATGAAGAAGGTGAAGAGCATGAAGAAGGTGAGCATGAGCATCATGAAGATGAGAGAATATTCTCAACAACAGATAATAAGGCTTTTACTTTCGAAGGAAGACTTAATCTAAACAATGCTTTAATAAGTAATGTTGAGTATTTTTTCCGTAACTCAGATTATTCTCACATTGAGCAACATGCAGAAGAGGAAGGTGAAGAGCATGGTGAGGAACATGGTGAAGAGGAACATGAGGAAGAAGAGCCAACATTATTTTCTAATGAAAGCAATGAGTTTGGCTTAAGATTTTCTAAAAATACTGATATATTAAACCAAAAAGTTGTTTTGAATTTTATTGATGAAGAAATTACTGTTGTGGGTGAAGAAGCATTTGTCCCACCAACAGAATCTAAAGAAATCACATTTGGTTATTATGTTGATAGTAATTTAGATCTTTTTGATGTAAGTTTTGCTCTTAGACATGACTTCTTGGAAAGAAAAAATGAATCTCTTAACCAGGAAGTTGATAAAGGTGCAACAAGTGCTTCCCTTTTATTTTCATCAAATGTAAATGATAATTTATCTTTTAATGTTGGNTTATCAAGCATTGAACGTGTTCCNTCTCCTGTAGAACTTTATATTAATGGTCCTCACCTTTCAGCTGCAAGATTTGAAGTTGGTGATATTAATTTATCTAATGAAAAATCAAAGAATATTGAGTTAAATGTAAGTTATGATTATGATGGTTTCTTCTCAAGTTTAAATCTTTATCGTAATGATATAAACAATTATATTTTCGTTGAGGACCAAGTTGGTCAGGAAGAAGATGGATTACTTCTTGCGTTGTACAAACAGAATGATGCTGTTTTTAAAGGGTATGAATTTGAGATAGGGAAAGTTTTCCAAGTTGGTGAAAATAATTTCACTCTTTCCTACGGAAGAGATTCTGTTAGAGCAAAATTTTCTAATGATATTAATGTTCCAAGGATAATTCCCCCAAGGAATATCTTCAGAGCTTCATATGATTATAAAAATACTGAGTTCAATATTGATTTAAAGAATGTTGAAAAACAAGATAATCTCTTTACTAATGAAACTGAGACTGCTGGATATGATATGCTTGATGCACGATTTACGCAACACTTCCCAATAAATGATAATGCAAAGGTTACTTTATCTCTATTTGGTAAGAATATGCTTAATGAAATAGCAAGAAATCATACTTCTTTTGTTAAAGACGCTATTCCTCTTGCGGGTGAAAATTATGGATTTAAGTTTTATCTTAAATTCGTAAGATAGTCTTTTAGAAACTGACCGGTGTAGCTTGTTGCAACTTTGGTAATTTCCTCAGGATTACCTGTTGCAACAATCTCACCACCTCCTGAACCACCCTCCGGACCAATATCAATAATATGGTCTGCTGTTTTTATAACTTCAAGATTATGCTCAATAACTATCACTGTATTTCCCTGATCTACTAGATGATGGAGGACTTCGAGTAGTTTTCTAACATCTTCGAAGTGTAATCCTGTTGTGGGCTCATCAAGAATATAAAGGGTGCGTCCAGTCTGTCGTTTTGATAACTCTTTTGCAAGCTTAATTCTCTGCGCTTCCCCTCCGGAAAGGGTTGTTGCTTGTTGCCCTAAGTGGATATAATCTAATCCTACTTTTTTAAGTAAATTTAGTTTTTCTGATATAGATGGTATGGCTTTAAAGAGTATGGCACCTTCTTCAACCGTCATATCAAGAACATCAGCAATGGATTTACCTTTGAATTTGATCTCAAGTGTCTCACGATTATATCTCTTTCCATCGCATATATCACAAGTAACATATACATCAGGAAGGAAATGCATTTCTATTCGGACAAGTCCGTCACCATGACATGCTTCGCATCTTCCTCCTTTAACATTAAAAGAAAAACGCCCAGGTTTATAACCTCTTGATTTAGCCTCTGGAATTTCCGCAAACCAATCTCTTATTGGAGTAAAAGCACCTGTATAGGTAGCAGGATTAGATCGTGGTGTTCTCCCTATCGGACTTTGATTTATATCAACGATCTTATCAATATGCTCAAGGCCTAATATTCTTTTATATTTTCCAGGAATTTCTCTAGCTTTATTAAGTGTTTTGGCACATGCTTTATATAGTGTTTCTAAAACGAGAGATGATTTTCCGCCACCAGAGACTCCCGTTACACATACAAATTTACCTAATGGGAATATTGCGTCAACTTTATTTAGATTATTAGCTTCTGCCTCAATGATTTTTATTTCTTTTTTATTTCCTTTTCTTCGTTCACTTGGAATTGGTATAGATATATGTCCATTTAGATATTGTGCTGTTAGTGAATCCTTATTTTTAATAACTTTATCGGGAGAGCCTTCTGCAACAATCTTCCCACCATGTATACCTGCTCCATAGCCCATATCAATTAAATGATCGGCTGAGCGAATAGCTTCTTCATCATGTTCAACAATTATAACTGTATTTCCAACATCTCTTAGTTGTTCAAGAGTATCTAAGAGGCGTTTGTTATCTCTTTGGTGTAAACCAATAGATGGCTCATCGAGTACATATAAGACTCCAGTTAAACCAGATCCTATCTGTGAAGCCAGCCTTATACGTTGGCTCTCTCCGCCAGATAATGTCCCTGAGTTTCTTGATAGGGTTAAATAATCTAAACCAACATTTACAAGAAAACCAAGACGTTCGTTAATTTCTCTAAGAACTGGTTTTGCTATTTTATTTTCTTTAGCTGATAATTTTTTATCTAGTGTTAGAAACCAATCTTTACAGTTGAGTACAGATAGATCAGTTACTTCGCTGATATGTTTATTATTAATTTTAACTGATAAAGCTTGTTTTTTTAATCGGTCCCCCTTACATGTACTGCATTCATGTACTGTTTGATATTTTTCAAGATCTTCCCTTAACCATGATGAGTCTGTTTCTTTCCATCTTCTGTAGATATTATTAATTACTCCTTCAAAAGGTTTTTTTGCTTCATATTTACGTCTTTTATTTGAATACTTAACTGTAATTTCTTCTTCACCAGTTCCATATAAAATTGAATCTTTTAATTCTTTGCTTAATTTTTTCCATGGAGTATCAAGGCTTTGGTTAAAAGTTAGAATTAGACTATACAAAGCCTGTAAATAATATCTTGTTATAGGTTTTGCATTATTCCAAGGAGCTATAGCCCCTTCAGCAATTGTCTTATCTGGATCAGGAATAATCAATTCAGGATCGAACTTCATTTCAATTCCTAAGCCTTCACAGTTTGAACAAGCACCTGAAGGATTATTAAATGAGAATAATCGTGGTTCAATTTCATCAATCGTAAAACCTGAAACTGGGCAGGCAAATTTTGCAGAAAAAACTAATCTTGCTTTATCATCTTCCTTGTCAGCATCATCTACATAGGCAATACCCTCAGCTAGATTAAGGCATGTCTCTAAACTATCTGCTAGTCTACTTTCGAGTCCTTTCTTTATGACTAGCCTATCAACAACAACTTCTATATTATGCTTTACATGTTTTTTGAGTTTTGGAAATTCTTCAATTTCATATAAAGTTCCATCAACTTTTAGTCTCTGAAACCCTTTTTTTCTTAATTCAAGTACATCTTTTCTATATTCTCCTTTGCGACCTCTAACAATTGGAGCAAGCAGATAAATCCTAGTCCCAGCTTCTATTTTCATTAATCTATCAACCATTTGTGAAACAGTTTGCGCTTCTATTGGTAATCCAGTTGCAGGAGAGTAGGGAATACCAATTCTTGACCATAAAAGTCTCATATAATCATAGATTTCAGTTACTGTTCCGACTGTTGAACGAGGATTCTTGCTAGTTGTTTTCTGCTCTATAGAAATTGCTGGAGAAAGACCTTCAATTGAGTCAACATCAGGTTTTTGCATAAGTTCAAGAAATTGTCGTGCATAGGCTGATAAGCTTTCAACATACCTTCTTTGGCCTTCTGCATAAATTGTATCAAACGCTAAAGAACTTTTACCTGAACCAGAAAGCCCAGTAATTACGGTCATTTTATTTCTAGGTATATCAACATTAATATTTTTTAGGTTGTGTTCCCTTGCACCACGAACAGATAGCAGAGGAATTTCCCCGTTTTTATAAACGTTATTTTTCTCTTTTTTCTTCACATTTAAATACTTGATAAGTTTTGATGGTATGAATTTTTTATTCTAAAACTGTTATCTAATCAACAGAACACTATCTTATTTTAATTAATACAAAATATTTAATTTTTTTTGATATAAGGACTTTCAAGATTCATCTTAGGAAGTTATCCTTATATTTTTTAATGTTAGGAGTCTGCAATGGCGGGCAGTGTAAATAAAGTTATATTAATTGGAAATCTAGGGAGAGATCCAGAGATAAGGACCATGCAGAATGGAAATAAGGTAGCAAATTTGAATATTGCTACCTCAGAAAGCTGGAAAGACAAAACTACTGGCGAAAGAAAAGAGAAGACAGATTGGCACAGAGTAGTTATTTTTGGCAATTTAGCTGATATTGCTGAGAATTATTTAAAAAAGGGTTCAAAAGTATATATTTCAGGAAAACTCCAAACACGTAAATGGCAGGACCAAAGTGGGCAGGATAAGTATACTACTGAAGTTGTTCTTCAAGGTTATGGTGGAGAGCTTACAATGTTAGATGCAAAAGGGTCTAGTGGACAATCAGGAATGGATTCATCTTCAAATCCACAAAGCGATATTCCCCAGAATGAGAATAGTTCTGGATGGGACTCATCAAGTTTAAAGGAAATGGATGACGATATACCATTCTAAATAGCTGGCTATGTAGTTTTGTATTATATACACCTTTGTCGATTCTTTTAATTAATCCATCCGGGTTAGAGATATAACACTTGATACAATTCTGATACAAATCCCTGTTTCATAACTAATCTTAAATAATATAAATAAAATACTGATATATATAGATAATATTGGTTAGAATTTTTGCTTAAAATTCCTTTTATTATTAATTTTTTTTATGACTGTCCTTATTGGAAATAGCCTCTGATTCTGTTATAAATTTCTATTCTTTGATGAATTACCTCGTTAAAAACTGTGTGGTTTTTGAGTTTTAAAAGAGCTCAATTGTAGTTTTATTGCTTTATTTTCTTAGGTTGATTCACAATAAGTTATTAAATTTTTTACAGAGAAGTGTCTTGGACAATAATAATCCACCAGAGGAATCAAAAGATGTTGCTTTAGTCAATATCGAAGATGAAATGCGAAAGTCCTACTTAGATTACGCTATGAGTGTAATAGTTAGTAGGGCACTTCCAGATGTAAGGGATGGTCTCAAACCCGTTCATAGACGGATCCTCTATTCAATGAACGAAAGTGGTTACGACTCTGATAAGCCATATCGTAAGTCCGCTAGGATTGTTGGTGATGTTATGGGTAAATACCATCCCCATGGAGACCAGGCCATATACGATGCAATGGTTCGAATGGCTCAAAGTTTTTCAATGCGTCTTGAGCTTATTGATGGTCAGGGTAATTTTGGCTCAATGGATGGCGATCCTCCAGCTGCGATGAGATATACTGAAGCTCGTCTGGCAAAACAGGCACACAGTATTCTATCGGATATTGATAAAGATACCGTTGATTTTCAGCCAAACTATGATGAATCATTTAACGAGCCAGTTGTTTTACCTGCACGTTTTCCAAATTTCCTAGTTAATGGTGCGGGAGGGATTGCTGTTGGTATGGCAACAAATGTGCCCCCACATAATTTAGGAGAGTTAATTGATGCTTGTTGTGCCTTTATTAAGGATGAGAACGTTAGTGATGAAGAGCTTTTAGAGATAATGCCTGGTCCGGATTTTCCAACTGGTGGATTAATTATGGGACAGGAAGGGTGTATTAAAGCTTATAAAACTGGAAGAGGTTCTGTCATCATGCGTGGTAGAACTGAAATTGAAGAAATTAAAAAAGATCGTGAAGCAATAATTATTACTGAGGTTCCTTACCAAGTTAACAAAGCATCGATGGTTGAGAAAATAGCATTTCTTGTCAGAGAAAAGAGAATAGAAGGAATTGGTGATTTACGTGACGAATCTGATAGAAGAGGAATTAGAGTAGTAATAGAAATAAAGAGAGACTCACAGGCTGATATAGTTCTTAATCAACTCTACAGATTTACTCCATTGCAAACAAGTTTTGGTGTAAATATGCTTGCTATTAACGGGGGTAAACCAGAGCTTTTAAATTTAAAACAAATATTAAAAGCCTTTATTTCTTTCAGAGAAGAGGTAATAAGAAGAAGAACAATTTATGAATTAAATCAGGCAAGAAATAGAGCTCATACACTTGTTGGTTTAGCTATAGCTGTTGCCAATCTTGATGAAATGATAAAATTAATTAGAGCTGCTAAGGACCCTCAAGAAGCAAGAAAATCTTTAATGTCAAAAAAATGGAATGCCGTTGACGTTGAAAAATTAATTGAGATTATAGACGAGCCAGATAGAAAAGTTACAAATGGAAAGTATTCTCTTTCTGAGTTACAAGCAAAGGCAATACTGGAACTTCGTCTTCATAGGTTAACCGGACTAGAAAGNAATAAAATCCATTCTGAGCTCAATGACTTAACTAAAAAGATCACAGATTTTTTAAAGATTCTAAGTTCCAGAAAAAGATTATATTCAATCCTTACGGCTGAGTTAATGGAAATGAAAGAAAAGTTTTCCACGCCAAGGAAAACTGAAATAGCACTAAGCCAAGAAACTGAAACAGATGTTTTAGACCTGATACAAAAGGAAGATATGGTATGTACTGTAACCAACTCTGGATATATAAAACGAGTACCTTTGTCTACGTATAGAGCACAAAAAAGAGGAGGCAAGGGTAGAGCTGGTATGTCGACGAAAGAAGAAGATTTTGTAACTTCTTTATTTGTAGTTAATACTCATACACCTCTTTTATTTTTTTCATCTCTGGGTATGGTTTATAAATTAAAAGTTCATAAATTACCTCAGGGAACTCCTCAAGCAAGAGGTAAGGCAATGGTTAATCTATTGCCATTAAAGCCTAAAGAAACTATTTCAACTGTGATGCCCCTTCCAGAAGACGAAAAAGAATGGTCAGGACTATTTGTAATGTTTACTACGTCATCTGGTATGGTAAGGAGGAATGCGCTTTCTGATTTTACCAATATTCAAAAAAATGGAAAGATTGCTATGAAATTAAATTCAGGCGACAACCTTATAGGTGTGTCGTCCTGCAACGAAGAAAATGATATTTTTCTCTCTACAAAATCTGGAAAGTCCATAAGGTTCCCTATAGGGGATATCAGATTGTTTAAAGGTCGTAATTCTGTTGGAGTTAGGGGTATAAAGCTTGTAAAAAAGGATAAAGTTATATCTATGAGTATACAGAACCATGTGGATTTTGATGTGAATACCAGAGATTCTTATTTAAAGCTTTCTAAAAGGATGCGTTCTGAAGAGAAGTCTGAGGGAGAAGAAATCAATATTCCGAGGTCTGATTTTAACAGATTAAAAAAGGGTGAGGAATTTATTCTTGCTGTGACAAAAAAAGGCTATGGAAAAAGAACATCTGCTTATGAATATCGAATAACAAACCGAGGGGGACAGGGTGTTACTTCTATTTCAACATCAGAGCGCAATGGTGAGGTTATAGCAGCTTTTCCTGTTCAGTCTGATGACCAAGTTATGATGATAACTGATGCAGGAAAGTTAATCCGTATACCGGTAAATGATATAAGGATAGCAGGTAGAACAACACAGGGTGTAAAAATGTTCCAAACATCGGGAGATGAATCTGTTGTGTCTGTGGCTCGTCTACCCAATGTTGATGAAAAAGTAATTAAAAATGTTTAAATTAATCAGTCTACTATATTTTAACTAAGGGTTATGAAATTGAAAGAGCTAGTTGGTGTATATCCAGGAACTTTTGATCCTATTACTAACGGACACTTAGATATCGTGTCTAGGGCTGTCAAGGTTGTTGATAGGTTAATTATTGGTGTTGCAGAAAATGCTGGAAAAAACCCTCTTTTTAATCATACCCAAAGACTAGAAATGTGTAAGGAAGAAATAAACACTCTATTAAAGCTAGATATACCTGTTGAAGTTGTTTCTTTTAATAATTTATTAATGGATTTTGTTAGCCAGGTTAATGCGCATGTTATTATAAGAGGATTGAGGGCTTTGTCAGACTTTGAATATGAGTTTCAAATGGCAGGTATGAATGCAAGGCTCAATTCAGATGTAGAAACTTTATTTTTGATGGCTTCAGAAAGTAATCAGTTTATTTCGTCAAGATTGGTAAAAGAGGTAGCACGTTTTGAAGGCGATATTTCACAATTTGTTCCTAGTAGAATTTCTGAAAATGTTAAAAACCAACTTAATAAGAATAAAGTGTAACTTAATCTATGGACTTTAGTTTTTCTTTAATTATTTAAATATCATATTTATTTC
>NZGX01000074.1 GCA_002691085.1 Rhodospirillaceae bacterium
AGAATTATGTAATTAAAAAAACAAATTCTATAGTCATAAAGGCAGATTCTCTTCATTATAAGGGAGACATTTTAATAAACCTTAGTATTATTATTACTCTATTATCTATGGAATTATATACTATCCATTGGTTGGATAGTGTTTTAGCAATAATAATTGCAGTCTATCTAATTTTCAATTCTGGATTAATTATTTTTCAATCTCTTACAGATTTAATGGATACAGAATTGTCTGACAATCAAAGAGATAAAATTAAGAAGTTAGTAAACATGCATCCTCAGGTTTTAGGGGTTCATGATTTGAGAACCAGATCGTCAGGTGTACAGTACTTTATTCAGATGCATATAGTTTTAGACGCTGATATGTCACTTCTAGATGCTCACACAGTTTCAGATGAGGTTGAGTCCCTTCTTCTTAAAAATTTCCCAAACGCTGATATTATAATCCACCAGGATCCTAGTGGTTTGATTGAGAATCATAGACCAGTAGGACAAAACTAGTAATTTAGTTTTATTATATTTATAAATAGGATTAAGGGTGTGTGATTAATTTATTCGTAATGATTTATGGTAAAGTAAAAACTATGAAAAATATATTTTTTCTTTTCATTATTTTCTCTTTGATTCTCTTTCAATCCACTTCTTCTATTTCTCAATACATTCTAAAAAGAGGAAATGGAACCGAGCCTGATAGTTTAGATCCTCATAAAGCCACTGGAACATGGGAAAATAATATTATTGGTGATATTTTTATTGGTCTAGTAACGGAATCTCCTTCAGGTAATATTATTCCTGGTATGGCAAAAGATTGGGATATAAATAATAATGGTAAAGATTATATATTCCACCTTCGAGATAATATATTATGGTCTGACGGTGTTCCACTTACTGCAGAAGATTTTGTATTCTCATTAAAACGTATTCTTAATCCGAGTACGGCTTCTCAATACGCATCATTATTATTCAATATAAAACATGCAAAAGAGATATATAATGGGAATTTTTCTGACGATAGACTTGGTGTGCATGCTATTGATTCAAGAACCTTAAAGATCACATTAGAGAACCCAGTCCCGTTTTTTATTCAATTATTAAGTCATTATACCACTTATCCATTGCCTTCACATGTTGTTAGGGCTTATGGAGAAGAATGGATTAAGCCAAGTAATATTGTATCTAATGGCGCTTATATTTTATCTGAATGGAGTTCTAATAATCATATACTACTTTCAAAAAATTCAAAATTTTATGATTCTGAGAATACTTTTTTTGATAAAGTATACTTTTACCCTATTGAAGATAATCGTTTAGCATTACGAATGTTTCAAGCAGGTGACATTGATATGAATATTACTACCTCGGCATTTCCAGTTTCAGAGTTGGAGAGACTTATAAAAGATTTTCCAGAACAAGCTCGGGTTTATCCTTATCTTGGAAATAGTTATTTGCCCTTTAATATGTCGAAGCCACCTTTTAATGACATTAGAGTTAGGAAGGCTGTTTCAATGATAATAAATAGAGAAATAATTAATGATAAAGTTGTAAAGGCAGGTAATGACTCAGCATATTCTTTTATACCTCCTGAGACACAAAATTTCTTACCTGGTGCGGTTTTAGATTTTACTGGAATGACCATTGAGCAGAGGAAAGGTGTTGCAAGGACGTTACTTTTAGATGCAGGCTACGATAAGAATAATCCATTAAAATTTGAAATAGTTTTTAGAAATTCTTTTGATAATGCGAGGAGAATTTCAGCAATTGCTGCAATGCTAAAGCGGGAAGGTGTTTACTTAAAGATGTTACCCTTTGAGGCACGAATTGCTTATAACAAAATGTCACAAAAAGATTTTGAGCTTGGAGATGCTGGATGGGTAGCAGATTACAACGATCCTTATAATTTTTTATTTCTTTTTAAATGCGATGCTGGACCAATGAACTATTCACAGTTTTGTGATGATGAATTTGAGAATTTACTTATAAAAGCTTCAAAAGCTAAGGATCTCATAAAGAGAAGTGAAATTATGAAACAGGCTGAACAAATAATGCTTGATAATCATCCAATAATCCCAATTAGCTTTGCAACACATAGAGTTTTGATATCAGAAAAAATTGCAGGTTACGTTGATAATATTTCTAATATTCATAGATCTAGATTCTTTTACCTAAAGTAATTTTTTATAATTTACGAATCTAAGAATTGAGTTATAGCTTGAAATTTTTCAGCAGCTCCCGCAGTAAATGGAAGAACCAAATGTGCTGAGTTAGTTATAAGAGATGCTGCTTTTTCGACAGAAACATGTAGTGGGTCTGCCTGGTGTCCCATGCAAAGAGTTGGTGTCTTCAGCAAAGGTAATCTCTCATGAGTTTTATGCATAAAAACAGCATTATAACCTTTATGGTAATGCTTTAGCGCTTTCATAACTTCTATTACACTGTCATGCAACACCTCAGGTGGCCAAGGACTTTTTCCAAGATAGTGTTCCTTATCTCTTTTATAGTGAGGAAAATATACTCCCATATCTTTTATAAAGTTCCAGGCCCAAATAAAATGTTCACCATTTTCTTGGGGTATTATTTCTGGTGCATAATTCTCTAACATATCTGATGCTAACTCCGGTTCAAATAGTGCAACCCCATCAAATATAAGTTTTCTAACTCTATCTGGGTGGGCTATTGAAAATTCTAAACCAATATTGGCACCAGTATGGCTCCCAAACATATCAACTTTTTCAATTTTTAATTTATCTAGAATTCTTGCAACACTGTCTGCATAGTAAATCAGGTCTGGTTTATCAACCAGAGGGGGGTCAGACTCTCCAAAGCCTAAAGTATCTGGAGCAATACAGTACCGTTGTTCTCCAAGAAGTGATAAAACATTAGACAAACTTTTAGATGACCCAGGTCCAGCATGCATCATATAAAGTGGAAGTCTCTTGTCATTATCCAGATTTCCCGAATGTCTATAGTGGACTAAACCCTCTTTTATTCTAATAAAAGATCTATTTACTTCTTTCATAGTTTTATCCTTAAATCGATTAATTAAAATTCTTTCCTGAACTGAAGAA
Source organism: Rhodospirillaceae bacterium (assembly GCA_002691085.1). Taxonomy (GTDB): domain Bacteria; phylum Pseudomonadota; class Alphaproteobacteria; order Rhodospirillales; family Rhodospirillaceae. The sequence goes on from NZGX01000074.1 coordinate 3,065, forward strand.
TTAAGTTGGTTAGTAATTAAAGATAATATACCTGAGAACAGAATTATATTTTTTAATATGTGTCTTCGAGCAATCATAAATATAATATAATTTATATAGCTTACTTGATTATTTTACATCCAACTACCCCATGGACCAGTCTCATGTTTCCCTGTAAAGATTTGTTCGGATGAAAGATATTTTTCTACTAATTTATTAGCTAACTCTTCTTCCTCATAATCAAAATCAATAGCTCCTGGTCCTTTTGCAAACCAAACACAACCATGTTTGCTTACTTGTGGTCCATGAGCAATAGAACCATCTCTAAATATATAAGTTCCAGCCCCAACTTTACCCATCTTACCCATTAAATAATCTCCATCTAGGAGGATTAGTTCTTCCCATATAGAATGCTTTTCTAGCTTGGGATCAAACCAGCCTTCAGGTTGCTTAGTCAGTATTGTGTAACCTTGTGTATTGGGATCAACACGAAGATATTTTATGCCTAGACCTGGAGGCGCTTCAGAAGCTGGGCGTCCTTCATGAGAAGGTGGTGGCTCCCATGGTATTGATTTGACTTCTATTTTATCAATTTTTAATTCTTCTCTTGCGTTATCTCTATTGTTGGTTGCATGAATAAAAATAGGTTTTCCTTCAAAAAGCATAAAAAGTTTACAGCCATTATCTGTAAAAGCTGGCCCTTGCAAACATCCAGCGGGAAAATAGGTATAATCTCCTCCAGATAACCTCGTTTCTCCAATTTCAAGATCGCCTTCAACTATAAGAATTTCTGTATCACAATCATAGTAGCCTGACTCTCGTCTAATCCATTGAGGTCCAATAGAGCCATAATATGAAACGGCTCCAGTTTCATGATCTCTGCTTAACTCAGCAACTCTAATTCCTGTGGATAAACCATTATTCATTAGAGGAAATCTGTTTAATTCTTGAGCAATCAAATATTCAACGTGATCTCTAGCCATTTTATAACCCTCTCTTAATGGTTAAGAAACTTGATTAAATTTATATATTTCATACAAAGTAATAAAATTTTCAATAATTTACAATAATTTGAAGCATGTTGTATTCTTGTCGCAGTTAATTGTAAATTATACACAAGTTTGTTGGATTTGTTGACTTATTTGGATGTGGACTTTACCAATATCATTGGGAATTGCATATTTTTGCTTATTTGCTAAAACATACTAGCAGACTATTGTAGATACCCTGCTTAAGCCCGTGGTGGGGTAAGTGATGATAAGTTAAATATTGGAGATTTGTTATGCCAGGTGGAACCGTTAAGTGGTTCAATGCAGCTAAGGGCTATGGTTTTATAGAACCAGAAGATGGTTCAAAAGACGCATTTGTTCACATTTCAGCAGTTGAGCGTGCTGGCCTCTCTCGTTTAAGAGAAGGTCAGAAAATTAACTATGACCTTGTAGAGGGTCAGAATGGTAAAACTTCAGCTGAAAATTTAGTTGTAGAATAATTACTCACCGCCTCTATTATACAGGGGCGGTGATTCTTCCATAGTTTATTAAATTTTGTCCCTACCTCCGTTGACTTTTGACCATTCGATTGGGTTTTCAAGAAAATTTTTTACTTCTTGTACCTTATTTTTGTCAAAGTATTCTTTTTCCTCAGCAACAGAGATTACATCAGCCCAGGAACATAAATAGGTAAGGTTTATTCCAGCATCTTTAAGTAATTTGTCTGAACCTTGAAAAACTCCATAAAAAAAGACTACAAAAGTTTCATTACATATAGCACCTGCTTCGCGTATTGCATTTATGAATGAAATTTTGCTTCCACCGTCAGTTGCTAAATCTTCAATCAATATTACTCTAGAGTCTTCCTCTAATTGACCCTCTATTTGCGCCATTCGGCCAAACCCCTTTGGTTTCTTTCTTACGTAAATCATTGGTTTATCTAGTGTATCAGAAATCCATGAAGCATATGGAATACCAGCAGTTTCACCTCCCGCAATACAGTCTAAATTATTTATACCAACATTTTCTTCAATCTCTTCAGAGGCTAACAAGGTTATTACCCTTCTTGCCCAGGGAAAAGAAATTAACCATCTACAATCAATATAGACTGGACTATGCCAGCCAGCAGTAAGTTTGTAGGGATTTTCGGGTCTGAAGTTAACCGCTTTGGTGTCTAAAAGAACCTTGGCAATTGTTTTACCTGCCTTGGTTTGCCTGATATTTCTTGAATTCACATCTAATAAGCTCTCTTTTTATTTTATAAAGTTTAGTTTTATATAAATATCTTTATAATTGCTAATTTAAAAAGATAGTAAAGAAAGAATATTGAAAATTAACAATCAAAATGAATTAAGTCATAACAAAAACCCTGTCATTTGGACACTTACTGATAATAGGCCAGGGAATAATTCTCAGGTTTTAGGTGTAGGACAACATATTAATTATCCTACTACAAGAGTTGAAGTTATTTACAACAATTTTTTTTTCTTAAGATCTTTTCTGAGTAATAGTTCCTCTATTGGATTTTCAAGAGATACTTTTTCATCTGCAAAACTCCCATGGCCTGACTTAGTAATCTCAGCAGGAAGGAGGGCTGCTCATTTTGCCAGTTGGATTAAGACTCAATCCTTAGTTTCAACAAAATTGGTAAGTATTATGTTTCCGGGAAGAAATATTTATAATAACTTTGACCTTATTGCTATTCCTAAGCATGATAACATTGACAAATTTAAAGAGAGCTCAAAGATCATGAGGATCAGTGGGGCCCCATCTAATATTTCCGATAGTCTTTTAGAACAAAAAAAATCGCAATTTTCAAAAGTATTTAATGACTTTCCTAGACCTCTGATAGCTATTTTAGTTGGTGGTGATACAAAAAAGTATAAATATTCTTTCAGAGACTGTTTTGATTTTTCAAAAGATCTCTCTCATTTATCAAAAACTACAAATGGAACTTTTTTATTAGCAACATCCAGAAGAACAAGCAAAATGATGCAAAGAGTTCTTCAAAAAGAAACTCCCAATCTAAATCATACTTCTATTTGGGACCAGAAAAAAATTAATTATTATCTTGCTTACTTGGCTATAGCAGATGAGATAATTGTCACTGGTGACTCTATAAGTATGTGCTCAGAAGCTCTTTCAACAAAAAAACCAGTTTATATTTATTTACCATCAAGCCTCAAAAATACGAAATATTCTAGGTATTCTGAAGAAATGTTTAAAAACGGATATGCTAAGCCTTTTCAGGGTAAATTAGAAAGCTGGGAGAGTAATTATATAAGTTCTGAGATAGCTTTAGCTGGAAGGATTAATAAGTTTTTTTTATGAATTTATTTTATATCCATATTTCTCCCACTCAATTATTCCGCCTTGCATTCTAATAATTTCACCATTGTAACCTGAACTAATTATTTTTTCTGCAGCAATTCCACATCGTCTTCCAGATCTACAATGAATAACTAAATGCCTTTCATTAAGGTCGGAAAAGTCAATCTCATTTATAGAGAACTTAGAAAGGGGAATAAACTTTGCTCCAGGAATATGTCCCTTTTTCCATTCTTCAATCTCTCTAACGTCAATTAAATTAATTTCATCGTTGTCATATAATCTCTTTATTTCTTGGACTGTCATAAATTTAACTTTTGAGTTATTTTCTATATTCATTGGTTTTAGCTCCAAGTTCATAATCTGACATAATAATTTTATAACAAAAAAGCCTATTTTTATAGCATAAAGCTTAATAGGTAATCCTAATATTGTTATAAAACTAGGCAATAATAAAATTGNACAGGTGACCCATTAGTCTAAGTATATGATATTAATATAAATTCTTATAAAAAAAAATCGGCATGGTTCTTGAGTGAATAGTTTGTGTTTCAAAATTAAACGGGGGTAGTAATGGACGGAAGCAACGTATTTTTTGTGTTGATGGGAGCAATTCTCGTATTAGCAATGCATGCTGGTTTTGCATTTCTTGAAGTAGGTACAGTGAGAAAAAAAAATCAGGTTAATGCACTTGTTAAAATAATGTGTGATTTTGCTGGTTCAACTCTAGCTTACTTTTTTATAGGCTATATGGTTGCTTATCAAATGGGTTTCTTTGAGTCTGCTAAAATTATTAGCGGATCAGAAGGCGAGTCTTATGCACCTCAAGGATATGATCTTATTAAATTCTTTTTTCTATTAACTTTTGCAGCTGCAATTCCAGCAATCATCTCTGGGGGTATTGCGGAAAGGGCTAAGTTCTATCCTCAATTTATCGCTAGTATTATCATTGTGGCCTTTATTTATCCTTTCTTTGAGGGACTAGTTTGGAATAATAATTACGGCTTTCAGGATTTTATGGAAAGTAGTTTTGGTGCACCATTCAATGACTTTGCAGGTTCAGTAGTTGTGCACGCAATGGGGGGGTGGATTGCACTTGGTGCAGTTATCCTTTTAGGTGCTAGAAGAGGGAGATATTCTTCAGGTAAATTAAATGCAATGCCTCCTTCCTCAGTCCCATGGCTTGCTCTAGGAGCATGGATTCTATCAGTTGGTTGGTTTGGTTTTAATGTTATGAGTGCTCAATCCCTTGATGGGGTAACTGGATTAGTCGCAGTAAACTCTTTAATGGCTATGGTGGGTGGAATACTTGCCGCTCTCTTTGTTAGTAAAAACGATCCTGGTTTTGTACATAATGGCGCTTTAGCTGGATTAGTTGCAGTCTGTGCAGGTTCTAATCTAATGCATCCGATCGGTGCATTAGTGACTGGAATTTGTGCAGGAGGAATTTTTGTTTGGTCATTTAATAAGTGTCAGAATACTTGGAAAATAGATGATGTCCTAGGTGTATGGCCTCTTCATGGAATATGTGGAATGTTAGGTGGTATTTTCTGTGGTATCTTTGGTCAAGAGGCTCTGGGAGGAATGGGAGGAGTAAGTTTCTTATCACAATTAGTTGGATCTCTAATTGGTGTTATTTTTGCTCTAATTGGAGGTTTAGTTGTTTATGGCATTTTAAAGCATTTTGTAGGGATTAGATTAAATGAAGAAGATGAATTTAATGGTGCTGATCTATCAATCCACAGAACAACCTCTAACCCTGAGGAAGGAACATAAAATTACCATTTTTGAAAAATTAAATTATTGGATTTGGATTTTAGAAAGTTCTTACTGGCTCCCCCAATAGCCAATAAACCCAAACAAATAAAAATAACCAAACAACATCAACAAAATGCCAGTACCAAGCTGCAGACTGAAATCCTATATGCTTAGAAGCTTTAAATTGTTGTTTCGAGGCTCTAAAGCCACAGACTATTAAAAAGGTGGTTCCAACAAAAACATGGAAACCATGGAAACCTGTCGCTAAATAAAATGTTGAAGGATAAAGTCCGTCAGTCAAACCAAAAGGTGCATGACCATACTCATATACTTGTATCCCAAGAAACAGAACTCCTAAAGCTACCGTCGCCCATATCCAATCTGCTGCAGCTTTATTTTTTCCTGCTTCAATATATAAGTGTGCTCTACTAACTGTTGCACCAGACGTCAGTAGAATTACAGTATTATAAAAAGGAAGGTGCCAAGCATCTATTACTTCTATACCTTCTGGTGGCCACTGGGTTGTAGTGGGTGAAGCCCCCAGAGATCCCCAAAAAAAAGCCCAGAAAAAAGCAAAGAAAAACATAACCTCAGATGCAATGAAAAGTACCATACCCATTCTCAATCCAAAACTTACTTCTTCAGAATGAACATTTTGATAGACCGACTCTTTTACTACATCTATCCACCATAAAATCATTGTTAAGATTAGCAAAACAAATCCTGGAACTAATTTAAATATACCATTGATTCCAAAAAGTGGTTCGTCATGAAAAAAGAAAACTGCACCTACGGCTAGCGTTAGACCTGCCAACCCGCCCAAGGCAGGCCAAGGGCTGGGGTCGACCATATGAAAAGGGTGATTTTGTGTATCTGAACTCATTTATATAACACCTAATATAATTTCATTATTAAATTAAGAGATTTTTATTTTAAACCAAAACTCAAATATTTTCTTCTAAATTTATCTCGGGAATACCATCCAGTGATTTAAAAAAAGTATAAGAGAGAGTTATAGTTTTAACTTCCTTAGCATATTTATCATTTATAATCTCAGGGTCAACATAGAATGTAACTGGCATAGACATGCTTTCACCGGGCCCAAGAGTTTGCTCTTGAAAGCAGAAACACTCGATTTTATTAAAATATTGCGCTGCTTTATTTGGTGTAACATTGAAAGAAGAAATACCTATTGATTTTGTGTTTGATTTATTTTTAACAATATAAGCGATAGTAAACTGTTGACCTAAATTAGCCTCTATTTCTTTTACTTCAGGCTTAAATTGCCAATATAGTTCTTTATCTACATTTGAATCAAATCTAACTTTTATTTTTTCATCAAACAATTCAGAGGATGGCAAGTTTTTACTAACCTTTGGTGTTCCTGCAAATCCTGTAATATCACAAAAAATGTCGTATAGAGGCACAAAGCCAAAAGCTAAGATTAACATAGAAGCTGCTGTTGAAAACGCTATGCCTGCTACTTTTTTATTTGATTTCAAGTTAGAACCTTTCATATAAATTTAATTATTCCGCAGGTTGAGATGAAATATTATCTTTAGTAAAGTCAGGTGGTGTTTCAAAAGTATGGAATGGAGCAGGAGAAGGAACTTGCCATTCAAGAGTTGTAGCACCTTCGCCCCATGGATTTGCCTTGGCTTTACTTCCAAAAAAGAAAACAAAAAAAGTAACTATAAAGAAAAAAATTGTACTTCCTATTGATAAGTAAGCACCCCAAGAAGAAACCATATTCCAACCTGCATATATATCTGGGTAATCAATATAACGTCTTGGCATTCCAGCAAGGCCAAGGAAATGTTGAGGGAAAAATAAAATATTAACACCAATAAATGAGGTCCAAAAATGAATTTGACCTGCCCATTCAGGATATGAAATACCGGTCATTTTATCAAACCAATAATAGAATGCTGCAAAAATTGCAAAAACGGCCCCCAGAGATAGAACATAGTGAAAGTGAGCCACAACATAGTATGTATCATGAAGGGCAATATCCATTCCTGCATTTGCAAGAACAACCCCTGTAACTCCACCAACCGTAAAAAGAAAAATAAATCCAACTGCCCACATCATAGGTGTTTTAAAATCGATTGACCCTCCCCACATTGTTGCAATCCAACTAAATATTTTAATTCCTGTGGGTACTGCTATTGCCATTGTTACTGCTACAAAATAAGCTCTGTAGTTTACACCCATGCCAACTGTATACATGTGGTGAGCCCAGACCACAAAACCCACAATACCAATTGATGCCATAGCATAGGCCATTCCTAAATAACCAAACACGGGCTTTTTTGAAAATGTAGAGACTATATGACTAACTATACCAAAGGCTGGAAGTATCATTATATATACTTCAGGGTGCCCAAAAAACCAAAAAAGATGTTGCCAAAGTATAGGGTCACCTCCACCTCTTGGATCAAAGAATGCTGTCCCAAAATTCCTGTCTGTTAGCAACATAGTTAACGCACCTGCAAGAACTGGAATTGCAAGTAGGAGAAGAACTGCTGTTATTAGCATTGCCCAGACGAATAACGGCATTTTGTGAATAGTCATTCCTGGAGCGCGCATGTTAAGGATTGTGGTTATAAAGTTAGTAGCTCCTAGGATTGAAGATGCCCCCGCCACATGCAAAGCAAGAATTGCAAAATCAACTGACATGTCTGGCTGTCCTGCTTTACCTGATAAAGGAGGATATAGCGTCCATCCTGTACCTGCACCTTGGCCCATAACCATAGATAAAACCATTAAAACTAATGCAGGAGGCATTAGCCAAAAAGATATATTGTTCATTCTTGGGAAAGCCATATCTGGCGCACCAATCATCATAGGCACAAACCAGTTTCCAAAACCTCCGATAAGTGCTGGCATTACAACAAAAAATACCATTAGAATGGCATGAGCTGTTACTGTAACGTTATAAAGCTGATTTGGATTTTCACTTAAGGTATTAAATACTTGTATTCCAGGATCGCTTAATTCCATTCTAATTAAAAGTGATAGTGCTCCACCAATAACACCAGAAATAACCGCAAAAACCAAGTACATTGTTCCAATGTCTTTATGATTTGTTGAATTAAGCCAGCGGGAAATTCCATATGGTGCGTGATGATCGTCATGAGTACTATCTCCAATTGCATCTGATGCTGACATTTTTTATTTCTCCTTAGAGAGTAATGCTAATTTTGAGGGAATATCAATAATGTTCGAAGCAATCTGCTTTTGTCTCCAAATTTCAAATTCTTCTTTAGAAACTGCATGAACAACTATCGGCATAGCAGAGTGGTTAATTCCGCAAAGTTCAGAGCACTGACCATAAAATTTTCCGATTTTTGTAATATGTGTCCATGTTTCATTAATTCTTCCTGGGACAGTATCAAGCTTTACTCCAAAAGCTGGAACAGTCCAGGCATGGAGGACATCAGTAGACGTAAAAAGTATTCTTATATCCGTATCTATAGGTAGAATAAGAGGGTTATCTACTTCAAACAGTCTATGTTGTCCTTTAGTAACATCAATTTCACTGTCTGGGATTGGTAGTGAGTCAAATTCTATTTCATCATCAGGGAATTCATATGACCAGTACCACTGATTCCCAATTACTTTTACAGTTAGCTCAGGGTTTTCAACTTTATCCATGAAGTAGAGTATTCTGTATGAGGGAACAGCAATAATAATCAGAATTACGATTGGAATAACAGTCCACATAACCTCAATAAAAGTATTATGTGTTGTAGTTGAAGGAACCGGGTTAGTTTTGGAATTATACCTAATAGCACACCAAACCAGAAGACCAAGGACAATTAAACTTATTATTGTAATAATAATTAAGAGGAAATTATGAAATTCTACTAATTGTTCAGCTACAGGAGTTGCAGGGTTTTGAAGATTTAATTGCCAGGGGACAGGGAAAGAAGGTGTGTCCAATCCCTCAGCAATTGAATTGGACGAACCAATAAAATATAAAATAAAAAAGGTTAACATACTTAATAAAGATTTCACCATTTCACCTCGTCTGACTTTTCTTTTATGACATGATTTAAAGCTCTAAAGCTCTAGTTTCAACTCATTTTTTCTTTTAAATCTTAATTTTTGCTTAAATGATGTTATTTATTAGCATAAAAGATTTGTAGCAGAAAATTTTTGTATGATTTTCAAATATTTCCTTAAAATAATAAATATAAAACAATAACATGACTCCTGAGCAACCTTATGATACCTATGTATCTTATTCTATAATACATAAAAAGATTTTTTTTGGGAGCCATGGTGATTACCTTGAATGAAAACCCCACAAATAAGAGGAAAAGAATAATCTTTGGAGTTTGTGTTTTCTCTTTGTCATTATTTATGTATTTTAGCTTTATTTTAAAAGTGAGCCTGAATGGCCCTTAATGCATATGGTTAATATAGGAACTTTTTAGCTTAAGTGATTTAGTCAAATATGTTAACAATTGAAGACCTTCCTCATCTGAACGCTATACTCAATACTATTACTTTTTTACTACTAGTAATTGGTTTTACTTTGATTAAACTAGGTTATAAGAATTTTCATCGTATAGTCATGTTATGTGCAATCACCGTTTCAGCTATTTTCCTTGTTTCCTACCTGATATACCATTTTACTTCTCCAGTCTTTGTTTTCCCTGGTACAGGCTGGACCATTCCAGCATATTATTTACTTTTGGTGTCTCATGTTATACTTGCAATGATAGTAACTCCAATGGTTGTAGTAGTTGCTTGGTTTGCATTAAAAGGGGTATTTGAGAAACACAAAAAATTTGCAAGGTGGGTTTGGCCTATGTGGCTTTATGTTACTGGCTCAGGTGTTGCTGTGTATATAATTTTATATCATATTTACCCAACAAATTTTTAATAAGTTTTAGTGTTATCAGTTAGAAAGTTTTGCAGTGTCAAATAATCAGGATTATTACCTTGAGGTTAAAGGAACGGCAATTGATGGGAACTACGCAGATAGTCTCCCATCTCATTTATACTCTGAATTAAAAGGTTGGGTGGGCTTATCTCTGCTCTCTTTGGCAATTGCGGGATTTATGGCTCTTTTTATTGCCTTTTTACGAGTTCCTTTTGCGCAGAATATTTTAAACTTTGATACTCAAGGTATATTTGAAAAAGGTCTGATAACTCACGTAACTTTTGCGTTCGTAATATGGTATTTTAGTATTCATGGTGCACTAACAATATTAGTCTCCGGAAAGAATGAAGCTTCAGGGAAAATGAGTTCATTCTTTGGTTTTGTTGCACTTTTTTTTGCCTATGCCAGTATACCATTACTGTTAATACCTAATTTCCTTAACATTGGTCTGCCATCTCCTAACAATTATATACCTATTGTTATCCATCCATTTTTCTTCGCAGGCTTATCTTGTTTAACAATTGCATTGTCAATTATCATTTTAAGATTATTTTTTAATGTCTTTTTTGATACAAATACTGAAAGTGCGAAATTTGGTATAGTTTCATCTGGAGTGATTTTTTTTATCTCCCTAGTATGTTTATCAATTGCATTTTTGTCATTAGACCCAGTTCAAAATACCTTTGAAAAGTCAGAGCAGGTATTCTGGGGCATGGGGCATGTAACTCAATTCTCAAATATATTACTCATGTTTGTTGCTATTCAAATGATATCAAGAATGAATTTTGGAGTTAGTCCCTTATCAGAAAGAAATTTTAAAATTTTATCTTGTTTTATGGTTGCAGGGGCTTCAATAGGTCCCATGATTTATTTTACCTCTTCATTTGATTCTTCTGAACAAATATCAGCTTTCACAAATCTATATTGGTACGTTTTGCCACTACCTATAGTCTGGTTTGTTACTAGTACAATTTTTTTACTATTGAAAAATGTTTCTCCGTTGAGATTTATGACACCTGAGATAATTTGTTTATGGATTACAATTTTATTATTTTCCCTAGGTGGTTTTATAGGTTTTTTTGGAGGTTTCTCAGATACTAGAACTCCCGCACATTATCATGCAATGTTAGTAGCAGTCACTCTTGTTTTTATGAGTTTAAATTTTGGTCTTTTTTTTCCATTGTTAAGGGCGCAAATGCCTAATTCTATATGGAGAATAATTACTTATATCTTTCTTGGTGCTGGGCAAATCCTTCATTCTTTTGGTCTTTACTGGGCTGGTTTGTATGGTATACCTCGAAAAGTATCAGTGGGCATGCAAATTTTTGATAATCCCAATGAGATTCTATCTTTAAGCTTTATGGGATTTGGTGGGCTTATGGCAGTTGTTGGGGGTGCTTTATTTACTATTATGTCTTTGTACTGTTTCTTTAAGATTCCAAAGGGTGTTGGAGAAACTTAAGATATATTTTTTAGTGGTTTTATGAGGGTAAATCATTTTGTCTATTTTAAAGTATCTAGAATTATTTAAACTTAGGATAGGGATGTTACTAGCTTTAACAGCTATTGCAGGATATTTCTCTGTAGTTGAAACTTTTCAATTTTATACTTTTTTTATTCTTTTAGTTTCTATCTTTTTTTGTTCTTCTGGTTCGTCTGTTTTTAATCATTATTATGATCGAGATATAGATAGAAAAATGTCACGAACAAGAGAAAGGCCATTAGCTGCAGGAGATATGAAAAATCCTATTAATGCACTCTGGATAGCTTTTTCATTTTTATTAATAGGAATTTTTATTTCTTTTTATGCTCTAAATTTTGTTGTGACAATACATTTGGCTTTGGGTGCTTTCATATACATGTTTGTTTACACAGTTTGGTTAAAAAGGAGACATTGGTCCAATATTGTTATTGGAGGAGCATCTGGGAGCTTCCCTCTTTTGGCGGGTGCAGCAGCAGCTAATCCTGAGATTTTTTTTCTACCAATGCTCATGGGAATAACTTTGTTTTTTTGGACCCCATCTCATTTCTGGGCTTTGGCAATCTTAATAAAAGATGACTATAAAAAAGCGGGTGTCCCCATGCTGCCAGTTGTAGTTGGTGATCATAAGTGTGCAAAATTTATGATGATAAATACTTTTTTATTACTTTTCTCTTCCATAGTTCCTTATTTTTTTGGCTTATTAGGAATAATTTACTTAATTATTGCTCTTATATTTGGTTTCTATTTCCTCTGGCTAAATTATAAATTATTGAAAAACCAAAACCATATATTTGCAAGAAAGATGTTTCTTTTCTCTATGGTTTATTTGGGAGGAATATTTATAGCTATTGTTTTAGATCGTAATTTTGGTATATAGGGTCAGAATTTATTTAAATAGGCTTCAATAGAATGTTATATGGAAATGACTAGACTAGTTTATAAGGGCCAGATATTGCTCCCTTTTTTTAAAATAAGCCTTTATTGCTTTATTGCAGGTATTATATTTTCAACTTCAAACATTGTTGTTTTTGCTGAAGATACAAAAAAAACTAACTCTACTCTAGAGTATCAGATGTTTAAGAGAGTCAATGATGCGACTGCAGAGATTGATCCTTTTGCTCTATATCCCTCAGGGTTGTTTTTTGATGTCTACCGTAAGGGGGATAAAATTGGCTCTCATGAAGTAAAATTTAATTCTCAGGGTGATACATTGGTTGTTACGAGTGAATTTAGGCTACGTGTAAAACTAATGTTTGTGGTTGTATATAGGCATTTTTTTAAGTCTGTAGAAAATTGGACTAATAACAATTTGGTATCATTTACATCTGAAGAAAATGAGAATGGAAAAAAATCAAGTGTTAAAGCTGGTTTAAATAGTGATGGTTTTTTTACTGAGGGAAGAAAGGGCTACTTTGAGAGTAAAAATTGGCATTTTCCATCTACGCATTGGAATATGAGGATAATCAACTCGAGTACTATTCTCAATGCAATTACTGGCAAGTTAAATAGAGTAAAGATAATTAATCATGGCTTTGAAGAGATTGCTGTGCTTGGAGGTGAGATTGAGGCTGAGAGATTTGAGTACACAGGTGAGTTAAGAAATACAAATGTTTGGTACGATAAAACTAATCGTTGGGTTAGAATGGTATTTACGACAAAAAAGGGTGACACTATAACTTATCTTTGCAGGGAATGTGGGTTAGGTAATTAATAGAAATTAGATGAAAAAACTTCTTTGGATCACAGGTGCAGGTAAAGGCATAGGCAGGGCTGTTGCTCAGCATTATGCTCAAAAAGGATGGCATGTAGCAGTATCTTCAAGAACTCAAAACGATCTGATTTCATTGAAAGAACAGACTAAAAGTTTGTTAGGCAAAGACTTAATACATTGTTATCCATTAGATATCACCTCGAAAGAATCTTATGAAGAAGTTTATCAAAAAATAAAGTCTCAGTTAAAGATTCCAGATCAGCTAATTTTTAATGCAGGGACACATATCCCTTCTCCAGCAATAAGCTTTTCTAGTCGTATTTATGAAAAATTAATGACAGTAAATTATTTTGGAACCCTCTATGGGGTTGAAACTGTAATTGCAGATTTATTAGATAATAATAAAGGACATATTGGTATTGTTTCTTCAGTAGCAGGGTATAGAGGTTTGCCAAATAGTTCTGCATACGGTGCAAGTAAGGCAGCCCTTATTAATTTTTGTGAATCTCTAAGAATTGATTTAGATAAAACTAATATTAATATCTCAATTATAAACCCTGGTTTTGTTAAAACACCACTTACTGATAAAAATGATTTTAGTATGCCATTTATAATTAGTGCTGAAAAAGCTGCTGCAATTATTTTTAAAGGTATGGAAGAAAAGAGATTTGAAATAGCTTTCCCAAGACTTTTTGTAAGTTTTCTAAAATTACTAAGAATTATTCCTTATTTCATTTATTTCAGAATAGTAAAGAAATACACTAATGTCTGAAGCTAGAATTCTAGAATATATTAAGTTTTTTGAGGAGTTATCATTAGATAGCTTGTCAACCATGAACTTAATCATCCATGATGATATTCATTTTAGAGACCCTTTTAATGATACAATAGGTATTGTTGCCTATACATTAATTTTGGAGGATATGTTTAAGAAAGTCCCGGATATAAAATTTGTTGTTAAAAGCTATTCCTTGAATCATAAAGTAGCTTTTCTCAAGTGGGAGTCTATTGCCAATTCAACAAAGCTGGGAAAGCCATGGATTATAGAAGGAATGAGTGAAATACAATTTTCTTCAGATAACAAGGTTATAGAACATATAGACTACTGGGACTCTTCTAGGCACTTTTACGAACATTTACCTATATTAGGTCGTGTATTGAAATTTATTCGGCGGCTTGTTTCTGCAAAAAAATAGAATTGCTAACTTCATTATTATTTTTTTGAAATGATAACGTTACTACGCCAAGCTGAATGCCCCACTTGGAAATTTCGGCACGATTGAGAAGAACTCCATTGGGTTGCAAATACATCCAATCATTGAATTTAACTCTGTAAGAACTACCACCAACTTTTAGATCCATCTCATATGTCCAGTTAAGCGCATTTCCAAAAGTACTACCTTTGGCCTCACCAATAACATCGTCAGCTGTGCCTTTGTATGTGTTGTTGTTAATCTTAGTGATTTTCCAAATTCTTCTGTCTATTTCACCGTCGGCATAGACAAAATTTTCATCAAGTATAAGCATCTCTCCGTCCCAAGAACCACTAATATCTACCAAAAATTGTCTTTTTAGGTTGCCAAAACGATCATGGAACATCCCCCAGGCTTTTGTTTGCCCGACAAAATAATCCTCAAGAACTAGTCTTGGTTGTTGACCAATAAAATCTTCAGTTTTCATATTACTACTACAACCTGATATTAGAAAGATAAGCGCAAACAAAAAAAGTTTTTTAAACATGATATTCCTATCTCAAAGTTTAGCTTTTTAGCCTACGTAAAATTATCTCCAACCTTTCTCTGTTAATGGGGAAAGACCATACTAGACTTATTGAAACTAATTTGAATACGATAGGTAATCCAGCATAGATCACAGTTAGTGCTCGTATAGCGGACGGGTCATTAGTTTCTTTCATTGAAAAACCAAGGTATTCAAGAAGTGGAAAGGAAATTCCAACAGCTAAAGCTAATGCGAGTTTGGTTGACATGCTCCAGGTTGCAAAACAAACTCCAGCACGAGACTCTCTATTTTTCAATTTGTCATAATCTATAACATCTGCCTGCATAGATGGAGGTAACGCCATGTCTGCACCGAAGCCCATACCTGTTATTACACATATAATGGCAAACGCGTTTATGTCTCCCGGTTTAATTGTTAGGACAAATGCAAATGCTAAACATGTCATTATCATTGCATATGACCATACTTTATGTTTTCCATAAGCATTACTTAATTTTACCCATCCGGGTATTGAAATTATTCCAAAAAGGAAATAGAGCAGAATGAGAAATGATTGATCTGCTTTGCTAATATTTAGTCCATAATCCATATATATTATAAACAAGGATGCGGGTATTCCATTCGCTAAGCCATTTAGAAACCATGCAGTAACAAGTCTCAAAAAAGGTTTATTATCTTTTAGTGTTATTATTGATTTGTAGTATTTCTTCTTGGGCTTGTGATTTAAATAAATAGTATTTTTTTCACTAACATTTTTTAAAAGCACAAAAATACCAATAGCACCAAATAAAATTGTTCCCCATACAACTGCCATTAAACCTATATTTTCTTCGAATCCAAATGTAGGTAACAGGACTGGAATTGTTCCAGCAATAAGAATTCCGAATATTGTTAGTGCCTCTCTCATTCCTGTGATTTTAGAACGCTCACTATAATCACTACTCAGTTCTGCTCCCCAAGCAATGTAGGGAACTGAGATCATTGTCCAACCTAGGTAAAGACAAATTACCCAAGCAAACAAAAAATAAATCGAAGGTTCATTAGATGGGTTAAAAAGAAAGTAAAGTGAAAATCCACATATTATTGATCCAATAAATATCCAAGGTTTTCTTTTGCCAAATTTAGTTTCTTTGTTATCGCTGAGGTATCCTATTATTGGGTCTGAAACAACATCTAACGTCCTTGCAATTAAAAGCACAAAGCCTGTAGTAGCAAGTCCTAGGCTTGATGCATATAAAGAAGGTAAGTAAATAAATGCAGGAATTGTTGGCATTGCCAAAGCAAAAGCTGGTAAGCTGTAATAAAAATAATATTTGTTATTTTGTTTAGATTTCATAAGGAGCTTAGAATTTACTTTTTATTTAATAAGAAGAAATTTTAAATTGCCCAACATCAATTGATTTAGCCTTGAATCCACCTTCACAATAAGCAAGATACATTTCCCATGTACGTTTAAATCTATCATCAAACCCAAGCTTTTCAATTCGTGACCATGCATTTATAAAACTATTTCGCCATTCGTTTAGCGTTCGTGCATAGCTCTTCCCAAAGGTTTCGATAGTATCAATCTTCAGATTGGCTTTTTTGATTTCTTGTTTTAAAACAGCAATTGATGGAACCATACCCCCAGGAAAAATATAACTTTGAATAAAATCTGCACTGTACCTGTATCTCTCAAATGAAGCATCTTCAATAGTAATTATTTGCAAGGCAGCACTTCCATCTTTAGGTAATTTATTCTTTATCATTTTGAAGTATCTTGGCCAGTTTGACTCTCCGATTGCCTCAAACATTTCAATTGATGCTATTCGATCAAAATGTCCTTCAACATCTCTAAAATCTTGTAATTTTAATTCTATCTTTTCAGATAATCCTAGATTATAAATTTTTTCTCGAGCAAAGTTTAATTGTTCTTTAGATAGTGTCAGTCCTGTAACTTTACATCCATATTCTTTAGCTGCGTACTCAGCAAATCCTCCCCATCCGAAACCAATCTCTAAAAGTTTGTGCTCAGGCTTTAACTCGAGAAGGTTTGCGATCTTATTATACTTACTTTTTTGTGCTTCAAAGAGAGTCTGGTTTTCATCAGAAAAGAATGCTGAGGAGTAAGTCATTGATTGATCAAGCCACTCTTTATAGAAATCATTTCCAAGGTCATAATGAGCAGATATGTTTTTTCTAGCACCTCTTCTTGTGTTAATATTACTCAAATGCATAACTCTTCTTGCAAGCTTATGCCAAGCACCTTTTACTTTATGAGTTCCTGCGGAAGGTCTATTAATGACAGCAATCTCGACAACTTTAGCAGGGTTTGGACTTATCCAATCTTCATCAAGGTAGGATTCTACAAATCCAAAATCCCCTTGAGTGATTAAACGCCTTACCGCTCTCCAATTTTTAATGATAAGCTCAGCTTCAGGTTCACCTCCAGGTCCGAGGAGGTATGTTTTATTATCGGGTAGGGTAAGTTTCATTTGTCCTATATTGATTTTGCTTATTATCCCTAATATTTTTTGTGCAAGTTTAATTTTCATAAAAACATCCAAATATCTTATCAATTTGTTTTCAATTATAATTCTTTATTTTAGTTAATGTTACTAAATTAGTTGGAGGAGGTGGTTTTTTTACTAACGGTATGCCTTTACCCCATATTTTTAAGGCCTCCCAGTGGATGCCTGCAATAACTTTTATGGTCATAAGTGGGTAGAAAAAAAACAATCTTATAATAGTCCATTTATTAAGCTTTTTATTTTTTCCACTGAAAGAGGCAAAAAGAAGAGGGCCATTTTTGTCAGTTTCATTTATTGAGATTTCAATTCGGTCAGTAGGTGATTTTACCTTAAAACTATAGTCCATATTCATTTTGATAAAGGGCGAGACATAAAAACATTTCTTTGCTTCATGTCGGATAAAATTTTTTAATTTATTTTCAACTTTACAAAAATAAAAATGCTTTTCTCCAAAGGTATTTGAGACCTCATGGATAATTGCAATTAAAACTCCCTTATCATCGTAACAAAAATAATTACATATAGGATTAAATATATAACCAAGTATTCTTGGATAACATAGGAGTTTAATTTTCCCTACGGGAGTATTTATTCCGTTGTCATTTATAAGTTTCCTAATCCAGGATTTTAGAGACATGTTATTTGTTGATCCATAATCTCTATCATAAAAGCTCATCAAGGAGATAGAGTTATGTCCGAAACCAAATACTTTTTCTTTCAATAAAGGCAATTCATCTAAATCTATAAAAAGGCAAAAGACATTATATTTTAGTTTATGTTTTTTAGGCTTGATACGGTTATGGAGAACATAACCTTCATAGACTGAAGAGGAACAAGATTCTGATGTAGAATTACTCATTTCAAAATACGTCCTGACTCATTTTTAACAGTCCATGGTCTTTTACTGCCACCTAAACTTTCTGCAACATACAGTCCTGATTGAATACCATCCTCATGAAATCCGTATCCAAAATACGCACCACAATACCATACGCCTCCTTTTCCTTGAATTGATAATAATTCTTTTTGAGCCTTTATTGCATTGAAATCAAATATGGGATGGTCATAATTAAACTCTTTGATTATTGAGTCATTTTTTGGGGCTTCTTCTGGATTTAGAGAAACAAAAAGAGGATAGTTGTAATCAATATTTTGCAGTTTATTCATCCAATACGTTAAAGATACTTTATTATCAAAATGTTTATTTTTCGATGATTTGTAATTCCAGCTTGACCAAGCACTCTTATTTTTTGGCATCGCTCTATGATCAGTATGTAAAAAAGCATGACTGTTTTCATAACGGATTTTATTTAATATATTTATTTCATTTTCATTAGGCTTATGAAGTATTTTCAAAGCCTCATTTGGGTGAGTGGCTATGACCGCGTGATCAAATTTATTTTCTTTTCCATTTTCTGAGTTAATGATTATTCCATTACTGTTTCTAATAACAGTTTTTACAGCATTTTTTATTTCCAAATTTCCAGGGAAATTCGCTATTATTTTTTTTACGTAAGCTTGACTCCCATTAGTTACAGTTCTCCATTTGGGTCTCTTTTTAATGTTTAGTTCCAATAAACCATGGTTATAAAAAAAATTAATAAATGATTTAATGGGGAATTTTTCTATTTCTGAGTTTGTTGCCGACCAAATAGAGCCTGCAACTGGATAAATGTGGTCTTTAATAAAACTTTTATTATATTTATTTGCTTTTAAGTATTCTCCTAATGAAATTGATCCTATTTCTTTATTATCCATCTCCTTGGGGCAAGATTTGTAAAATCTAATTATCCCATAAACCATTTTCCAGAATCTTGGGTTCAGTATATTTTTCTTCTGAGCAAGAAGACCCCTTATTCCTGAGCCTGAGTACTCAAATTCACCATTATCCATGGATGCTGAAAAAGACATATTACTTGGTTCAGTTTTAATATCTAAATGCTTAAAGAAGGCAGTTAGATTAGGATAATTTAGTTCATTATAAACAATAAAACCGGTGTCTACATTAATCTCTGGGTTCTTACCCAATTTCCCCATAGGGATATTAATTGTATTTGAATGCCCCCCAAACTTATCATTTTTTTCAAAAATAGTTACCTTATGTTTTTTTGCTAAAAGCCAGGCTGCAGAGAGCCCAGATATCCCGCTTCCGATCACTGCTATCTCTTTTTTTGCTGATTCTGCCATTTTTAGCCCTAAATTTAATAATATTTTATTAAGATCTGTTTAATTACGCTAGACGTATAGAACGCATAAACAATTAACTCGAGGATAACAAGTGTTTGGTGTTCAAGAAGACAATTTTGGCTTACAATCATCTGATATAGCTATAGTTAGCAACCCTAAGGTTATTCAGAAGACTAAGGATTTGAAACTGTCTAAATCTATTAATCTAAAAAACGGAAGAATTGAGAAAAAAAGGTCTACTGACATTAAGGTTTTGTCGTCCGCACTTGTCTCTATTGCCGAAAAAAGAGATAGAGAGGCTTTTAGGGCTATATATAAACATTATGCTCCCAGAGTTAAATCTTACCTTATAAAACAAGGTGCAACTGTTGTATCTGCTGAAGAATTAAGTCAAGAAACACTTATGTCTGTTTGGAGAAAAGCAGACAGATATGATCCTGAAAAGGCTTCTGCTGGTACTTGGATTTTTACTATTGCAAGAAATTTAAGAATCGATTCACTCAGAAAAGAAAATAGACCACAATTTGATCCAAACGATCCTTCTTTTTTACCTGAGCATGAAACACCCCCTGATGACAATATAGCTATATCAGAAACTAGAGATCTAGTTGGTAAAGCCATTAAGGAGCTTCCAGCCGAGCAGGCAGATGTTATCCGTCTTTCTTTTTACTCTGATAAGGCTCATACTACCATAGCAGATGAACTTGGTATTCCACTTGGAACTGTTAAGTCTAGAATGAGATTAGCTATGAAGAAATTAACTATTTTACTAGGAGATAAAAGTTGACAGTTTCTCACCACCCAACCGAAGAATTAATTTTATCCTACGCTTCTGGGGCATTAGATGAAGCTAACTCAATTCTTATTGCAACTCATCTTTCGCTTTGTGCGCAATGTAGAGATGTATATAATGCAGCTGAGTCCATAGGGGGAGAATTATTAGACGATATTGATACTGCAGAAATAACTAACACTTCTTTTGATGAATTTTTTTCTAGTATAGAACACTTTCCTCTCGACCCAGTTATAAAGCCTTCAACCTCGATTCCTCAAAATACTTTTTTGCCAAATCCTTTGAGAGATTATATTAATTTCTCAGATGGAAAGATAAATTGGCGCTGGTTGGGTCCAGGTCTTCGCTACCATTCAATTGAGGCATCCTCAGAATTTGCAAAAGTGGGATTATTGAAAATTTCTCCCGGGACAAAAGTTCCTCATCACGGTCATAGTGGGAAAGAGATGACCATGGTTATTTCTGGAGGCTATACAGATGGTATTGATAAGTTCTCCAGGGGTGACGTTGAATTAGCAGACCCATCTCTAATTCATCAGCCTGTTGCAGAACCAGGTGAGGATTGTATTTGCCTTGTTGTAACTGAAGGCAATCTTAGGCCGACAGGTGCCTTAGCTAGTATAATGAATAAGTTTTCTAGTTTTTGATTTATCTATATATATTCTGTAATTCTTAATACTAAATAAAGCGGAGCTGGCCACATAAAAGATAAGTAGGCTTGTGCTAAATAAAATTTTGGTCCATTTGCAGGGTATACTCCTTTATCTCTAAACCCTTTGATAACCATTTTATAAAGTATACATAAATATACACTACTTATAACTATTGCAGTTATAAGCCAGAATTTACCTTGTATATACTGAAGAATTAATTGAGTTGAATCTAAAAACAACTGTTATTTCCAATAAATTTAAGATTAGAGTGGTGCCGGCTGCCGGAATCGAACTGGCTACCTGATGATTACAAATCAACTGCTCTACCAAATGAGCTAAGCCGGCTTCTCTCTTTTCATTATATCATATTTTAAAAAGATTTAAATAGTTAGGCTTTTAATGAGATTCTAAGTCTTTTTTTATCTCTTCATGGTCTCCTATAACAATATGATATTTACTTTTTGTTATTTTTTTTTCTAAAAAAGGAACAAACACTAAGGGGATAACTCCCCCAACAACAATTCCAACTAACATTTCTCTGATATGAGGATCAACATAACTTGCAATTATATCTGCTATAATATGAGATAGGCCTGCACCAAAAATACCCGCTATATGTCCATTTGATACAACCTTTAATAATCTGTTTATACTCCAGCCGGAATAGTAGCCTAATAACATAATTGAAACATGAAGGAATCCAAATACAAACCCTCTCATATTTGCATCCCATAAAATCATATATTCTTCAAGAAGGTGTAACATATATATTCTTTAATTATTTAAACTATTAACTTTTTTTTAATTTGTCTTTGCCACTCATACAATGCTATTGAAGCAGCTGTTGATACATTAAGACTTTCCAATCTTTCATTTGTAGGGAGCCTAATAAAAGTATCACAATTTTCTCTTACTAATTTTCTTATTCCTCTACCTTCTGATCCCATAATAATCAAACATTTATTTGGAAGCTCTTCCTCAGATATATCTTTTTTTGCTTGAGACTCAAGGCCTAAAGACCAAAACCCATTCTTTTTGAGAATATTAATTGATCTAGTTAAATTTGTAACTCTTACTATAGGAATTAGCTCAAGAGCACCGGATGCAGATTTTGCCATAGTTCCATTTTCTTGAGGAGCTCCGTTTTTAGATAAAATAATTGCAGTTACGCCAAAAGCATATGCAGACCTGATAATAGCCCCCACATTATGCGGGTCAGTGATATTATCTAAAATAACAATATTTGAGTACTTTTTAGATGAGCATATTTTTATTATATCATCTAAATGTGCATTTTCTCTGACCTTTGTCTTGAGAATAATACCTTGATGAACTCTGTCTTCTCCGACAATTGAATCAATTTCTGATTTATTAACAATATTAATTAAATTATTAA
>NZGX01000075.1 GCA_002691085.1 Rhodospirillaceae bacterium
TATTTTAAGTATAAATAGAATAAATTCTTAATTTTATATAAATTTGTAGTTTATTATTTTGTGACCTTGATTTATTTTAGGCTTTGTATCCATTTTTTATTACTTAATTATTTAAACTGTTAAATTTTATTGCAGTCATTAATTAGTTAGATTATCAACGATTATGTATTTCATTTATCAAGTAAAAAAGGTTTTTCATGTCTGACAAAAAATTACACCCTAACTCACTTGCTCTTCATGCAGGTTTTAGGTCCGATCCAGCTACCAATGCTGTTGCTCCACCAATCTATCAAACAACGTCTTATCAATTTGATAATACTGAGCATGCCTCAAACCTTTTTGCACTCAGCGAGCTTGGTAATATATATACAAGAATAATGAATCCAACATGTGACGTTCTTGAACAACGTCTGTCTCAAATAGAGGGCGGTGTTGCTGCTCTTGCAGTTGCCTCAGGTCAGGCTGCATCAACATTTTCCATTCTTAATTTATGTGAGTCTGGAGATAATTTTGTAACCTCAACTGATTTGTATGGAGGAACATGGAATTTATTTGCAAATACATTTAAACAACTTGGTATTGAAGTAAGATTTGCAGATCCATCTGATCCGCAAAATTTTGCAAAATTAACTGATGATAAGACTCGTTGTTATTATGCAGAAACACTTCCCAACCCAAAGCTAGAAGTTTTTCCAATTCAAGAAGTTTCTGAAATTGGAAATGAATTAGGTGTACCACTCATTGTTGATAATACTGCAGCACCTATAATTTGTAGACCAATAGAACATGGTGCTTCAATCGTGATGTATTCAACTACGAAGTATATAGGTGGTCACGGAAACTCTATTGGTGGCGTAATTATCGATAGTGGTAATTTTGATTGGGAGAAAAATGCAGATCGCTTCCCTCTTTTAACAACTCCGGATCCTAGCTATCACGGTGCTATTTGGACTGAGGCAGTAAAGCCACTTGGTCCAATTGCATATATTTTACGTGCAAGAGTAACTTTATTGCGAGATATTGGTGCACCTATGAGCCCTTTTAATGCGTTCAATTTTATTCAAGGTGTTGAAACATTACCCCTTAGAATGGAAAGGCATTGTGAAAATGCTGATTTGGTTGCTTCTTACTTAAATAATAGGAGCGAGGTAACTAAAGTTATTTATCCTTCTTTAATGAAGGGTAGACCTCTTGATATGGCTCATAAATATCTTAAAAGTGGATCTTATGGGGCCCTTTTAGGATTTGAGTTGAAAGGAGGAAGAGAGGCTGGGCAAAAGTTTATCGATGCTCTTAAGTTGATCTATCATGTGGCCAACATTGGTGACGCCAGAACCCTTGCAATTCATCCGGCTAGTACCACTCATTCTCAATTATCTGAAGAAGAGCAACTTGCTGCAGGTGTAACTCCTGGTTACGTGAGACTTTCAGTTGGTATTGAGTACCACGAAGATATTATAAGTGATATTGATCAGGCACTTTCATCCTTGTGATTTAGTTGTGTTTATAATTAATAATACTATTTTAAACATCTAGCACAATTAATTTTCCTGTTCTTCTTAAGATGTTTTTTTTATCAAGATCACCTCCGTGAGCTTCGCCATCGATCACATTATCACTTGATAAATTTTTTGTAGTTTCATCTCTTAGGATAACAACAACATTAGTATCTTTTTCTATTGCAAATGGAAATTCATGCCATGTTCCAATATGCATTGTAAAGCCTGCATGACCATCAAATCTGAATGCTTGAAGTTTATCTATCTCAGGCAATTCTTCTTTATTAGGCTTTCCTAAAACTGCGATGAAGGGTTTACCTGATAGAGGAATAAATGTTTGAGTATGTTTAAAATGTCTTTCAAGGTAGGTAATTTCAAAGGGACGAGGTTGAATATTTGCTAAAGAAAGACATGTCTCATTATCAGATTTAAAATTTACAGGTGAAGTAACTGTAACTGCCCCTTCATAAAAATCACTCATGTTTGCTGAAACATCGCTATCAGCACCAAGGAGCTGACCATAGGGTGCAATATTTTCTAAATTAGCATCAATAATTGGTAGTTTTAATGTTTCTGGGGAGTGCATATTCATAAATTTATCCTTTTTAAGGGTTTACTTATTGACCAGATTATAACCATTATATTTAATCTTGAAATAAAAGAAATATTAATGAAAATTATTAATTAATAAAATACCAACTTATAGGTTAGAGCAATGACAGGATTAATTTCTAGGCATATTGTAACAATTGATGGAGAAAGACAGATTCACTATCGAAGAGCAGGTGAAGGCTCTCCAATTATACTTCTCCATCAGTCTCCAAAATCCTCTGAAGAATATATTCCTTTAATAACTGAATTGTCTTCAGATTACACAGTTTTTGCACCAGACACTCCTGGTAATGGCCTTTCTGACCCATTACCAATAAATAATCCCTCCATGAATGATTTTGCAAAAAACGTAGTTAAATTTATGGATGCTATAGGAATTGAAAAATGTCCTGTTTATGGCTTTCATACAGGTGGAAGCTGTACTCTAGAGTTATCATGGAGTTTCCCCGAGAGGGTAACTGTCGGTGTAGTGGATGGTTATGTTAATATGCCTGAGGAACGAGTTAAAGAAATATTGGAAAACTATTTTACCCCTTTAGAGCTCGACTGGAGTGGATCTCATTTGACATGGATTTGGTCTCGTTTTAGAGAGCAAATAATTTTTTTCCCATGGTACCGTAAAGATAAAATTTCAAGAATGACTGGATATTCAATTCCACCTCCCGAATATCAGCAAAATTCAGTTGTTGAGTTTCTCCGTGCTGGAAAAGCATACGTAGGTCCATATCGCGCTGCTTTTACTCAAGATAACATAAACTCTATTAAAGAGATGAAGGCAAAGTGTTTAGTAATGTCTTCAAAAACTGATGTACTATATGACGGTTTAGATAGAATGCCAAAACCTTCAAATAATATTACTGTTGCAAGACCAAACACACCACCTGATGCAATTAGCTTAATGAAGGAAACAATAAAGGAACATCCATCACCTAATAATACCATTAATGAATTAGAAACCTCACCAATTAAAGGCAAAATCTGGGGTCAGTATCTTCAAGTTGGAGGCGGTTCGCTATATTGTAGAGGAAATAATGATTCAGATGGGAAGCCAATCCTGTTCATCCACTCATCAGCGTCTTCTAATAGAAGTATGCAAAAATATATGGAATTACTAATTGGTAAGAAAATGGTTTTCTGTGTAGACCTTCCAGGTAATGGTGAGTCAGATAATCCTATGGGTAAAAATGTCACTGTTGAGAAGCAAGCTTCATTTCTCGCTGAGGCAGTGCATGCTTTGGGTTATGATAGTATAGATTTGTTTGGTGATTGGGGAGGCGGTTCTGTGGGTATTGAACTAGCAGTTCAACATCCCGATATGGTTAAAAACATTGTTATACCAAACCTTATTTCTATGGAGCTGGAGGGTGATGCACTTGACGAAATGTGCCTCAATTACACTCCAGAAATAAAATTAGATAAGTATGGAACTCATTGGACAACAGCTTGGAATATACTTCGAGACCAAGAGCTCTATAGTCCATGGTTCAAGTCAAACAAAGAGAATATTGTTCATCCAGAGGAAGAAGATATTTCTGCTGAAGTTATTCATAGAAGAACTCTTGATCTTTTTAAATCATATGAAATTTATAGGTCGGCTTATAGAGCCCATTTCGCTTATAAGGTTTCTAAGCGTATTAACAAAATTAACTGTCCTATTTTAATAGGTCAATCAAGCTCAGATGATGTTAATAGGAAACTTATTGAAATAAATTCTAATTTAACGATAGAAAAATTCCCTTCCGAAAAAAAACTCATAGTTGAGAGACTTATTAGATTTTATCAGAGTTAGTTATATAATTTTATAGGAGAAGCAAATGGAGAGCTATTTATTATGGGGTTATTTTCATATTATTCTTTTTGTTTTCTGGCTTGGGGGAGACATAGGAGTATTCTTATCTGCAATTTATGCAAAAAAATCGGATCTTAGTTTTGAAACTAGAGCAACAATTATGCAGCTTGGTTTGGTAATAGATTTTTTACCAAGACTTTGTTTTGCTCTTATTTTCCCAGTTGGTTTGCATTTAACTAATGATTTAGGTTTACTGAAGATTAACCCACCTTATTTTTTTCTGGCTTGGTTTATAAGCTTTTCTTGGATTCTTATTATAATATTGATTGGAAAAAATGAAGGTAAACCAATAGCTGAAAATTTATCAAAGATTCAATTCTGGATGGAAGGTTTGCTTGGTACGTTTCTGATTTTTGTAGGTATAATGTCTTATAGCAATGAGTTTTTAGAAAGGTGGTTTAGTTTAAAGATAATATTATTCGGTCTAGTTTTTTATGCTGCTATGGCAATAGATATTTGTTTTAGGCCTTTTATTAAGCCATTTATGGAGATTGGAACTGAGGGTTCTACTCCAGAAAGGGAAGCTGCAGTTAGTTTGGCCATTAATAAGACACTTATTGCAGTATTTACTCTTTATGTTCTAATTGCTCTGATTGCATTTTTAGGGAAAGTAAAACCATTATAGTGGCATTTTTAAATATCCATCAAGCGTTCCATTAGGCCCGCCGTCTAGGTAGAAATCTAACAGAAGTGGCTGTTTTGGCTCAATTGAATAGTAGGATAGATCAGTAACACTCTCTTCTGTAAGTATTTCATCATCAATAAAGAAGTTACCTGTGCATACTTTAGCATCTCGAGTAAGTATAGCATGAGTTGCGTCCCCCATTATTTCTACAGTTCTGCAATACTTTGTCATAGAGTCACCGCCAAGTTCAAACCTAATCGCAGCTGTATCAATAGCAGTTCTTGGCCATAAACCATTTGCTCCAATGCCCATATCTCTGAATTCTTCGGATAGTCCTATTGTTGCGAAGCTCATCCCCATTTTTGCCAGTGTATAAGGAAGTGTTCCTTTATACCATTTTGGGTCCAAGCTCGGCGGTGGACACATCGTTAAAATATGTGGATTAGTACTTTTTTGCAGAAAAGGTAAACATGTTTTAGAAGCTAGTATAGATCCTCTAACATTGATTTGTTGCATTAAATCATACTTTCTGATTGGGACTTCTTTTAAGCCACCAATAGCTATTGCACTTGCATTGTTAACTAGAATATCAATTCCGCCAAAATGGTGTGCTGTTTTTTCAATAGCGTTTTTAACGGCTTG
Source organism: Rhodospirillaceae bacterium (assembly GCA_002691085.1). Taxonomy (GTDB): domain Bacteria; phylum Pseudomonadota; class Alphaproteobacteria; order Rhodospirillales; family Rhodospirillaceae. Next base: position 5,228 of record NZGX01000075.1, read on the forward strand.
GTCGTCTCTTAAATCCATTTCAATTGCAAGTGCATTTCCTCCAGCTCTAGTGATTTCTTCGGCGGCAGTATGTATTGTACCTGGAAGTTTTGGATGAGGTTTAGTTGTTTTAGAAGCAATAGCTATATTTGCCCCGTCTATAGCTGCTCTCTTAGCAACTGCTAAACCAATTCCTCTACTTGCGCCTGTTATAAATAGAGTTTTATTTTTTAGTGTTCTTTCTTTTTTTGGTTTATAGGGGGAATTCATAAATATTACCTAATTAATTTAAATGTTATGTTATTAACTAAAAATTATTTCCAATGTTCAGTTGCTTCTGTAGCAAAATCTTCAAATTTCCTCAAAGGATGCCCAACAACCTTTTCAGAAAAATTTATTTCTTCATCTGTTGCTATGCTTCCCATTGCTTGCATTTTTGCAAACCCTGCTTTTAAAGCTGATATTAGCCATGGTGGCATAAATGCTTTTGAGCTTTCTGCCCATGCATCAAGGTCATCACCAGCATAATTTACTTCTTTATTAAGGATTTTCGAATAGGTTCTGGCAATGTCATTTGCCGTCCAAGATTTTGGGCCGTAAAGGGGTATTTCCATTCCATTAAATTCATCACTCAACAAGGCATTAACAGCTGCATCTGCTACATCTCGAGTATCAATTCTATTTTGGCCAATATTTCCTATTGGCATAGTATATAGCCCTGCAAGAGTTATTGGCTTTTCAAGTAATAAGTCATTTTGAAAGTAAAAATCAGGTCTTAAGATAGTGAAATTTATTCCTGAATTTTTAATAAGGTTCTCAATTGGAACTTTACTTGCATAATGTGGAACTTTCATAGCTTCTTCTGACAATTTAACTGAGATAAATACAATTTTACTAACATTAGAAACTTTAGCCTGTTTAATTGCATTTAGGCCTCTTTCAGTTTCGGTTTCCCCATTTGCAGTAATTAATAATAATTTATCCACGTCTTCGTATATGTTTAATAATGTATCAATCTTTTCAAGATTACCGGTCACGCCGATTGCATTATTTGTTAAGGATGAGAGTTTTTCCTGAGACCTAGAGAAAACCTTTGTTTTAATTCCACTTTGAGTCAGTTTATCTACTGCAAATTTCCCTATTCTTCCTGTTCCACCAATAACTAATACTGTCATCTATTTACCTTTCAACATTTTGAGTTTTTCTAGCTCTTTGGATAAATTATCAACTTTTATATTTAACTCTTCTATCATCTCATGAGGAGGCTTGGGTAGTATTTTATTGCCAATTCCGTATGGAGTAAATTTTTCTTTTTTTAGAGAGTCCTTATGTTCAATAATTCGTGATGGCATACCTATAACTCTGGCGTTTTCCATAATATCTTTAGTGACAACAGTGTTTGCGCCAATTCTAACATTTTTACCTATATTTATTGGACCAAGTATTTGTGCACCTGCGCCAATAACGCAACCAGTCTCAATTGTGGGATGTCTTTTGCCGCCTAGGCCATTATCCGGATTTAGCCCGCCTAAAGTTACTCCATGGTAAAGTGTAACATTATTATGTATCTCCGCAGTTTCTCCTATCACTACTCCTGAACCATGGTCAATAAATATCTTTTTTCCTAATTTAGCAGCAGGATGAATTTCTATCCCACTAAAAATTTTATTAATTTCTGAGACAAGTCTTGCAAGGAAGCGGGCTTTATATTTCCATAAAAAAAATGCAAGCCTATGAAGGATTATTGCTCTGGTTCCTGGATAAATTAATGCAATTTCTATTAAAGAACGAGCAGCAGGATCTCTTTTTTTTATTGATTTAAGCGTTTTGATAAATTCAAACAATTCAGATTCTCACTTAGAAATGTATTTTTAACCGTATATTGTAAAATTAAGAAAATTCATAGGTATTTCTAGAACAATTTACTTAAATAGTTGATAATTATTTTGTAGGATAGAAAATAATTCTATATAAATTAGCTTTGAAGGCTAAAAATTTTATTCATATGAATTTAATAAACTATTTATGGGGTGAAAAATGGATTTAATAGACCGTAACATTTTAGACTTGTTGCAAGCTGATGCATCATTATCAATTGCAGAGATTGCCAAAAAAGTATGCTTGTCACAAACTCCATGTTGGAAAAGAATTCAGAAATTAGAAAATCTCGGCATTATAAAGGGAAGAGTTGCATTATTAGATAGTAAAAAATTAAACCTTGGTCTAACAGTTTTTGTCCAATTAAAGACGGATAAGCATGACGAAAGGTGGCTTACAAAGTTTGCTGAAACGGTGAGAGATATGCCTGAGGTAGTTGAGGTTTATAGAATGGCTGGAGAGATAGATTATCTATTAAGAGTGGTAGTTAGTGATACTGACTCTTATGATCATTTTTATAAAGCTTTAATAAAAAAGGTCCCACTTAATGATGTATCTTCTTCTTTTGCTATGGAGGAGATAAAATACACAACGGCATTACCAATTAAAGCGCCGAACGAACAGTTTTAATTTTAATAATTATTTTTTTTGAAAAAATGTTAGATCCTGAAATAAAAAAAACAACTAAAAATATTTGTGGTGATTTTAATATAAAAATAGATAAGAATGGATTGTGGTATTATCAAGGAACACCCATAAACAGGAAATCATTAATTAAACTTTTTTCAAGTATACTGACAAAAGATAAAGAGGGTATATATTGGCTTACAACACCTTATGAAAGAGGAACTATTCAAGTAGATGATGTACCTTTTATAGTTGTTGATATGAAGAACAAAGGAGTTGGTTCTCTCCAAGAAATAGATTTTATGACAAATATTGATAGAATTATTCCTCTAGGCCCCCGCTATGAACTGTGGTTGGATTCTAAGGCTAATATTGGTAATGATTTACCATATATAGACACTGGAAAAGGATTATCTGCAAGATTAGCTAGAAATATCTTTTACCAACTTATAGACCTTGGTGAAGTTATTGAAAATCAAAATGAGTCATATGTTAGGATTTGGAGTAGAGGTAAAAGTTTTAGGCTTGGAAGCTTTTAGGAATGTTAACCAAAAGTTTTATTATGGAGAGGTTAGCAAGAAATCGTATAACTAATATTAAGTGTCAAGATTCTAATGAAAAACATTTTTTAAATAATTTTAGAAAAAATCAATCGAATATAAATAAACTGGCTGCTGTATTAATAACTTTAATCCCTAACGGGAATGATTTTAATGTACTATTTACTAAACGCTCTGATAAATTGAGAGTTCATTCCGGACAAATTTCTTTTCCTGGAGGCGTTGTTGAGAAAGATGATTCTGATGAGGTTTCTGCTGCATTAAGAGAGGCAAATGAGGAAGTTGGTATTGACCCTGTGTCAGTTAATGTTCTGGGGATACTTGACTTATATTTAACAGGTACTGGCTATAAGGTTCGTCCTGTTATTGGATTGATCAAATCGGAACCAGAGTATAAACTTTCAAGTGAAGAAGTAGATTATGTCTTTAATGTTCCATTGTCCTTTTTGATTGATAATAAAAATCATCAAAAAATTAAAAATATCACTCACGGTAAAAAGAGAACATTTTATCTTGTGGAATATAATGATTATTATATTTGGGGTGTAACTGCAGGCATAATATTAAAACTAAGTGAGGTATTAAATTAATTATGATTAAGACATTATTATTGTATTTAATTTTCTTTTTCCTACCTTTAGCTATTTACCTTTCCTGGGTTTATTTTAGAGCTGAATATCTTCAGAGGGGTAATGAATCATCTTCAGAAGGAGATAATGTTTCAAAAAGGAGCGGCTGGCCGTGGGCAATTGCTTTAGGAGGCTTACTTGTAATGATAGCTTTATTTTACTCAGCATTTCTTGGGGGCTCTAGTCCGGACTCTGAATATATGCCACCAAGCTATAAAGATGGGAAGATAATTCCTGGTAAAAGCATAAAAAGAGACTAATTTGAATAATCCACTCAATTTATCAAGAGATTATGCAGAATCTACTAATAGAATTTTCTCATGTCTGGGTTATCCTGGGCTTGATGTTAGATATGTTGGTGGATGCGTTAGAGATCATCTTATAAATTTATCAATTAATGATATTGATATTGCTACCCCAGATACTCCAGATGAAGTGATAAGAAAACTAAATAATCAAAAAATACAATATACTACATTTGGAAAAGATCATGGGAGTATAAAGGCAATAATAAAGAATTATACATTTGACATTACTTCTTTGAGAAAAGACCATCTATGTGATGGTCGACATGCTATTGTTGAATATACTAATAGTTGGTTAGATGATGCTAAAAGGAGAGACTTTACCTTTAACGCTATATCAATGTCCCCCTCTGGGGAACTTTTTGATTATTTTAACGGAAAAGAACATATTAAAGAGGGAAATGTTAAGTTTATTGGGGATGCAAGAGATCGAATTCAGGAAGACTTTCTGAGGATATTAAGATTTTTTAGGTTTATATCCTTATATGGAAAAAATAGTATTGATCCTTCTTTGCTTAGCCTTTGCAAAGAGTTCTCTTGGGGCTTGGAAAGAGTATCAGCGGAAAGAATCACCAGTGAAATCTCTAAAATATTAGGATCAGAAAATCCTATTAATGTAATATATCAAATGAAATCTTACAAAATACTTGATACGATTTTCGGAAAATATTTTAAAATTGGAGGGTTGGAGAATCTTATTAACTCAGAAAAAAAATACTTGGACACTTCATATAAACATGTTTCTTGGCATTTGAGATTAGCTTCAATCTTATCATATAAACAAATAATAGACTCACCAAATATAATTCTATCAAATACCGATAAAATACTTATAAGGGATATTTTTAATGCTTCTGCAATGATATCCAAAGTAATTGATTGTAGAAATCAAAACCCATCACTATACGATTACCTTTATAAATATGGGAAAGAGAGTTTTGCGTATCATGGTTTTTTGTTAGCTAATTCTCAACATGGCAATCCATCAGACCATTTATGGCCTGATTTCCTCAAAAAAATTATATCTTACAAACATTTGGAATTTCCTTTTAAAGCTAAAGACTTAATTAATTTGGGTTTTGAGGAGGGAAAACATTTAGGCGATGAATTAAGATATCTCGAAAATTTATGGGTAAATAGTGGTTTTAGAATGACGTCTAGAGAAATAAGAGAACAATTGGATAGAAGAAAAAATAAGCCCTGAAAAAATCTCAGGGCTAAGTTTCACTAGATGGGGATTATTAAGTGAAAACTTACCATTGGGTAATATAAATAAAAAGTTAAAGTATTGTAATTTTGATTTATTTTGCTTCAATTTGTCTCATGGCTTCTGAGACTCCAATTGCCACGCTCATTGAAATATTTAGAGACCTGGCATCTTTAGCTATTGGTATTGTTACTGACTCATCTACCTTATCTCTTACTCTTTCTGGCACTCCACTACTTTCATTGCCAAAAAGAAGTAAGTCCTCATTAATAAAATTGAAATCTCTAAAGCTCTTTTTGACCTTGGTGGTAAATAGGATTAATCGCTTATTCGACTGACGTTTTTTCTCATAAAAAGCTTCCCATGATTTATGTCTTATAATCTCATTTTTCATCTTGTAATCCATTGCAACCCTTTTTATTCGTTTATCACCCATTATAAAGCCACATGGCTCAATAATTTCCATCGGTACACTCAAACAGCTGCATAATCTTATTATTGCCCCTGTATTTTGAGGAATCTCGGGCTGAAAAAGTACAAGATTGATTAATTTTTTATCTTTCACAATTCATAACCATTGTTTATTGGCTCATATCCTTCTATAAAGCACTAGAGCATTTATATGCCTTTAAAGTAATCTTTTTAGCGCATTTTCTTCGTAATATCATTGAATAAAAATGCTTTTGTGAGGTTTAGTTTTTTTATTTATATTTTTTGTTGATAAATTTCCTTAGAGTAATTCGTCAATTTTTATAGGGTCGGAATTTTTATGGATCATGAAATTACAGTACCATCTCAAGATGAGTCTAGGAGAGATTTTCTTCTTCATGCTACGGCTGCAACAGGAGCACTTGGGGCAGCGGTATCAATGTGGCCTCTAATTAATAGTATGAATCCTGCAGCAGATACCTTAGCTCTTTCATCAATAGAAGTTAATTTGGCAGGACTCGAGGAAGGTCAAGCAATTACAGTAAGCTGGCGGGGAAAGCCTGTATTTATTCGTCATAGGACACCTCAAGAAATTGAAAGTGCAAGGAATGAAGCTTGGCAAGAATTGCCCGATCCTCAAGCGGATGAAGAGAGAGTCCAGAATGAAAAATATCTAATTGTGGTGGGTGTATGTACACATCTTGGTTGTATACCTTTAGGACAAAAACTTACAGAGACGCGCGGAGAATTTAATGGTTATTTTTGTCCGTGTCATGGTTCACATTATGACCTTTCTGCGCGAATTAGAAAAGGTCCTGCACCCACCAATTTAGAGGTTCCCGAGTATACCTTTTTGTCTGAAACGAATGTAAAAATTGGTTAGGAGTTAATTACAATATGCAAAATANTACGAATACACCAAAGTCAACTTTAGAATGGTTTGAGGAACGTCTTCCGATAATTTCTTTTCTTGATAAAAATGTAGGGTCTAAGTATCCCGCTCCAAGAAACCTAAATTATTTTTGGAATTTTGGTGCATTAGCAGGTTTCACATTAGTAGTTATGATTCTAACAGGTATACTTCTCGCGATGTCTTATACACCCCATGTTGATTATGCTTTTGATAGTGTTGAGAGAATAATGCGTGATGTAAATTCAGGTTGGTTGCTTAGATACATGCACGCTAATGGAGCTAGTTTCTTTTTTATTGTTGTATATATTCATATATGTAGAGGCCTTTATTATGGTTCATACAAGTCACCTCGAGAGGTACTGTGGTGGCTAGGTTTGATAATTTTTATACTAATGATGGCAACTGCATTCATGGGATATGTATTGCCTTGGGGTCAGATGAGTTTTTGGGGTGCAACAGTTATTACAAANNTNTTTNNTGCAATNCCTNTNNTNGGTGANGNAATTGTAACTTNNNTNTGGGGTGGTTTTTCAGTTGGTAATCCTACTTTAAATAAATTTTTTGCACTTCATTATCTGCTCCCGTTTGTGATTGCGGGTATTGTTATTCTGCATATTTGGGCTTTACATGTGACAGGTTCAAATAATCCAACAGGCATTGAAGCTTCATCTAAGGATAAAATTCCTTTTCATCCTTACTATACAGTAAAAGACTTATTTGGTTTGGGAGTTTTCCTTCTTTTTTTCTTTACAGTTGTTTTTTGGTATCCTAATGCATTAGGACATCCAGATAATTATATACCTGCTAATCCTTTATCTACTCCCGCTCATATAGTTCCAGAGTGGTATTT
>NZGX01000076.1 GCA_002691085.1 Rhodospirillaceae bacterium
TATCATTTGATAGCTCTACAAATAAATATACTATCACAAACAATCAACTTGGCTCATCTGGTTCATTGTCTATTGCATCAATGTCCAGTGCATTAAGTACAGCATTAAGTATGTCAACATCCTCAACTGCCTCACAGGGTGTAAATGCAGCGGGAATGATTGATGGGGTTGCTATGACATCTTTTGGTTCACAATTAACCAGTGGGTCTGGTTCTTCTAAAGGACTAACGTTAGATCTATCAAGCTCAGCCACACCAACAACAATTTCTGTTGGTAATAGTTTATCTAATCAGCTTTCAGGATTGCTTGATGGTTTCTTAACTTCATCACTTTCAGATAATTATACAAACTCAATACCTGAAAAAATTTCTGATTTAGATAATGACGTTGCAGATATTGAATTGGAATCACAAACTGTTGAAGACCGATTGACCTCTTTAAGAGAGCGATATGTTAGTCAGTTCACAAGAATGGAACAGCTGTCAATTTCGCTAAAGAGCACTCAAGATATGATGAGTAACTTAATGAAATCGTTATACTCAGATAATTAAACTCAAGGATTTACCCACAGTGAATTTTAAAAAAGAAGCTTTAGATCAATCCTCAAAGAGACTTAGTGATGCAATTGCCAATGAGCGTTTTAGCGAAGCTGAAGATTGGTTAATCGCCCATGAGAGAAACCTTCAAAGTCTTGTGGTGAGTTTTTCAAAGGAAAAAGCATATAATATAATTAAAGAACAGGTTGATTTATTAGCTGGGGATATAAAGAAAATTAATAAGAAAAAAGATGGCCAGGCAATTCAAAGAATAAAATCATTAATGAATTATCAGAAATCTATGATTCCATTTTCTTAATTTTTTCAATTAATGTTGTTCTTTGAAGACCAAGTACTCTAGCCGCTCCTGCAACGCTACCATTTGTTTTTTCCATAGCAAGGCCAATAATTTTTTGCTCNATTTCAATNAAGTGATTTTTGAGNTTAAAGTCTTTAGTTTCNAGNAGATCAGAATATTCNANATTATTATNANNCTTTTCTTCGCTCATNNGGNGTTGTTGCATTCCAAAGNGCTTCAGNTTCTTCAACTTTATTTATATTAAGNCTGTTTTCAATTAACTCNGAAACAATANNTGATGTTATATTCTGATTTCCAGATAAAATTAAAAAACGTTCTAAATANTTTCTTAACTCTCTCACATTACCAGGCCAAGAATAATTTTTTAATAAATCAATTGCATCNTTATTAATTCCTATTTTTTTTACTTTAAGTCTATCNGTAATTTCNTTAAGCAAATGATCTATAAGGATGGGTAAGTCTTCAGTTCTTTCTGATAGATTTGGCGTATTAATGGGGAANACATTAATTCTATAGTAGAGATCAGCNCTAAATTTACCTGAATCAACTTGTTTTTTGATATCTTGATGAGTTGCAAAAATTAAACGAGCAGATACTTCCAAATTAACTTGCCCACCTATTCTTTGGTATTTTTTATCCTCAAGTACTCTCAGTAATTTTGCTTGAAGATCGAGTGGCATATCACCAATTTCATCAAGAAAAAGTGTTCCATCTTTAGCCTGTTCGAAGCGTCCTTTACGCGTGCGATCAGCGCCTGTGAAAGATCCTTTTTCATGNCCAAAAAGCTCNGATTCAAGAAGCTGACTTGGAATTGCAGCACAATTTATGGCAGTATATTCACCTTTTACTCCAGATTGACGATGGACTTCTCTTGCAACTAATTCTTTACCTGTGCCAGTTTCACCAAGTATTAAAACACTAGTCGGGTTTACTGCTACTTTACTAATTTCCTCTTGGAGTTTTAATATCAAGGGGCTGTTACCTATAATTAAGTTTTCTTTATTATTATTCAAAACTTTAATCCNAGAAGATAAATAATTTAATTAATAACATATCTTTTTATAATAGAGTCAAATAATTGACGGTTTTGATATTTGAGGAACAATAAAACTTTATTTAGTCAGAAAATTTGCAGTTTTTTTGTGATTTATTTTTTTATCTAATATTCTTTATAAATATTATAGTGTTATTTTTCAATAACTTAATAGAGAAATTAACTAGGATTATTATTTTCATTTAGTCAAATGCTCATATTGGCATGGGCGTTGCTTAATAGCTGTTGTCACAATAAAGATTTTTAGGATAAATAAGATGACATCAGTATTAGTAGTAAATGACGAGCTATCACATTCAACGCAATTAGTACATCTTGCCACACAAAGAGGTATTGATGCGATGCTTTCTTCACAAAAGGAGCTTACTAAATCAAATGCTTTAGTACTCTCGCAAAAAGTTTTAAAAAAATTTGGAGGATTAGAGGCATTAGTTGCTCAGTGCAGAGATCTGGCTATTAGGAAAATTATAGTAACAGATATTGGTAATGGGCAATCTGTTGGAATAAAAACATCATACGGTGGGGCAGTAATAGAATTATCTGGAAAAAAAGAAGATTTTCCATTTATAGCAGAAATAGTGATACAGTTTTTAGGTGGTGGTAACGGTTTTGCTGCAGGTGACTCAAAGACTTTTGAGTTATTAGCTCTTGCAAATAGAGTTGCTCAATCAGAAGTGACTGTTTTTATCCATGGCCCTACAGGCACTGGAAAAGAAGTTTTAGCAAAATATGTTCATCAACAATCCGATAGAAAGGAAAAACCATTTATTGCTGTGAATTGTGCTGCAATTCCTGACAACATGTTGGAAGCAATGTTATTTGGTTATGAAAAAGGAGCCTTTACCGGTGCTTCTACAGCTAACAAAGGAATATTTAGGGCGGCAGATAAAGGAACTCTCCTGCTGGATGAAATATCTGAAATGCCATTAAATCTTCAAGCAAAAATTTTAAGAGTTCTTCAGGAAAGAATTGTTACTCCGCTGGGGGGGCAAAGAGATATTCCTATCGACGTGAGAGTCATTGCAACAACAAATAGGAATATGCCTGAAGAAGTTCAGAACGGAAAATTTAGAGAAGACTTGTACTACAGGTTAAATGTTTTTCCTCTGGAAACAATGCTTCTTAGTAACAGGATTGGTGACCTACTTCCTGTCACGACTGCTATTATTTACAAACATATCAAAAAAATTGACCACATGCCCTGGCTGTCAATAGATGCAATAAATATTTTAGAGAAACATCTATGGCCTGGGAACATTAGAGAGCTAGAAAATGTTCTTCAAAGGGCTCTTGTTTTGTCATCAAATAATCTAATTACAAAGGAAGATATCATGATTGATACTTCATCAACTCCATCTTTAAAAATCCTAGAGAAAAACTCTAATAAGAATCAAGATGGAACAAAAACACTTGCTGCTGCAGGTTAATGAGGAGATTGCTATGGCCGACTTAAGTATAAACCCAGTTTCTATATCACAGAGTAATTTAAAAGGACCTGATAATTTTAGCTCAGGGGTGAGTAATAATAATAAAGATTTTTCAAAAACAGTAACAGATGCACTTGATACTGTGGCTGAAATGCAATCTGCATCAGGAGAAATTAAAACAAAATATGAAATGGGTCAGGAAAATGATTTGGCAAAAGTGATGCTAAAATCTCAAGTTTCTGGACTTGCTTTTGATCTTACATTGAATGTTAGAAATAAAGTCCTAAGTGCATACAAAGATATAATGAGTATGCCGGTTTAAATAATTATTGAGGATGGGAAAATAAATGTCTGATACAGCACTTTCAGTTAGAGATGATACAGGGGCGGGAGCTCTTGATAGAGTCACAAGTTTTTTTGGTCGTTTTTTGGGACAAGAAAATGTCGAAAAGTTTTTTCCGTTAATAATGATCGGTTTGGTTGTTGGTGGTGGATTGTTAGTCTATGCAATTTATTCTTCGGAGCAAAGGTCTGTCTTATTCCCTAACTTAGCTGAAACCGATAAAGTTGCAGTAATTGAGGCTCTTATGGCAGCAGGTGTAAATGCGAGAGTAGACTCTGCAAGCGGGAGGGTAACAGTTCCGAGTGGTGATTATTATAATTCTAGAGCTATATTGGCAGCACAAGGCCTTCCTACTTCTGTTACATCTGGCTATGATGTATTAGATTCAATGCCAGTCGGAGCTTCAAGAAATGTTGAAGCAACCAGAATTAGACAAAGTCAAGAAGTTGAACTTGCTCAGTCAATAATGGAGATTGATGGTGTTGCATCTGCAAGAGTTCATTTGGCTATTTCTGAGAGGTCTATATTTGTTAGAGAGAGCCAGCCTCCTTCTGCATCTGTTTTTCTTAAACTAAATGCAGGAAGAGCTATTGGTGAGAATCAAGTAAGAGCAATTATTCATTTAGTTTCTTCTTCAGTTCCATTATTAACAGCAGAACGTGTATCTGTTGTTGATCAGTACGGGGCTTTACTCTCTCAGCCTATTAATGACCCAGCAATGGCGCTAAACAATACACAACTTCAATATAAAATTAAATTAGAGAACTATTATAAAGATAGAGTGTTAAGAATACTTGGTCCTTTGTATGGAGCAGGGAATGTCCAGACATCTCTTAATATTGATATAGATTTTACAAGACAAGAAATTAGACGAGAAATTATTGCGCCTGACAATAATGCTATTTTATCAGAACAATCTACACTTGATGAAACTACTTCTCCACTAGCGATGGGTGTTCCTGGTGCTTTGTCTAACGAACCACCTCTTTTGGCTGAAATAACTGAACAGCCTACTGAGGGAATGGCTGATAGTGCATCCCCAACACAAAGATCATCAAGCTCTGTAAAGAATTATCAAATTGGCAGAGAAGTAGAGACAACAATGCCTGAAACAGGCGTTATAGAAAAAGTCAATGTTGCAGTGATAATCAAGACTCCCTCTCAAATTAATGAGTTAGGAGAAGTTGTAGAGACACCTTTAGAAGAGGCAGAGATTACTGCAAGTGAAGCATTAGTTAAAGACGCTCTTGGGCTTGACGAGCAAAGAGGAGACAGTCTTACAATCCAAGCCAGTTCTTTTTTTGAACCTTTACCTGTTATGCCTGTTCCAATTTACCAGGAAGAATGGTTTTTTGAGCTCTCAAAACAAATACTAACGATTGTAGGTCTTGCTTTAATCACCTTTGGTGCACTCCGTCCAATTCTATCAAGAGCTTTTATGCCTCCTGAGCAAGCGCTTGCTGAACAGTTAGATTACGATGGTGAGCAAATATTATTAGAGGAAGGTGAGAGTCTGGATGATATTAAAGCTAAATTAAAACCAAAGAAAGCAGGTATTTCTGCAGAGTTACTTGATACCGCTAACACTTATGACGATAAAGTTGCTATTATAAGAATGATNGTTGCTGACGAGCCAGGAAGAGTATCAAGTGTGTTCAAATCAATTATGCGTCGTGAAGTTGACGTAACATAGGGGTAGGAAAAATGGCACAAGAAGAATTAGCAGCAGAAGTAGAATCAGATACATCCAAGCTAGAACTTTTATCTGGTACCCAAAAGTGTGCAATCTTAATGCTTTTGCTCGGTGAAGACGAAGCATCAGAGGTACTTAAGAGTCTTTCTCCAAGAGAGGTCCAGCATTTAGGGAATGCAATGTTCTCTGTTCAAGATGTTGATCAAGATACAGTTAATTTAGTACTTGATGAATTTCTGGCAATTATAAAAGCACAAACAAGTATTGGTCTTGGGGCATCAAATTATATTAGAAATGTTTTAACTAAGGCCCTGGGAGACTCAAAAGCAGAATCAGTTTTATCAAGAATTACTCCATCAGAATCAAGAAAGGGCATGGATATACTTCAGTGGATGGATGCTCGATCAATTGCTGAAATGGTCATGGAAGAACATCCTCAGATTATTGCATTAGTTTTATCATATCTTGATTATGCAGTTGCAGCAGATGTTTTAACTTTGCTTCCACTAGGGGTAAGGGCAAATATTGTGCAAAGGATAGCAACATTGGAAACAGTGGCTCCAGAGGCGTTAGAAGAGTTAGAGAGAGTTATGAAGCAACAGTTCCAAGTAAATACATCCTTAGGTGCTTCGCAAGTGGGTGGTGTTGTTGCGGCTGCGAGAATCATGAACTTCACTAAAACGGCAATGGAAGCTCAAATTATGAAAGATTTGACCAAGGCTGATAAGAAACTTATGCAGTCAATCCAAGATAATATGTTTACATTTGATAATCTAATTATGGTTGATGATAAGAGCCTACAAACCCTTCTAAGGAGTATAGATCAGGACCTTCTGGTATTATCTATGAAGGGAGCAGACGATCAATTAAAAGATAAACTATTTGGTTGTATGTCCCAAAGAGCTGCTGCAAATATTCTTGACGAAATGGATGCTTTAGGTCCTGTTAGACTTGCAGATGTTCAAACTGCACAAAAAGAAATTATTAACGTAGCAAGAAAATTATCAGATGCTGGTACTATTGTGCTTGCGGGTCGTGGTGGTGACGACTATGTCTAAACAGAACCAAGATAAGGTTCCAATTTTAAATATTTCTGAGGCACTTCTAGCAAGATCAGACAAGGTTTTTAAACCAAATCATTCTGATGGTGCTAAAAAAGACAATGTTTTTACACTCACTGGTGTTCAAGGATTATTAGTCAATGAGGAAGAGCCACCTGCAATTGAGTCATTAAGTGATCTCGATGAAGATTTATCAAGTGATAAAGATAATGATCTCTCATTAGATGAAATAGATGAGAAGGTTGAGGAAGAAAAAACATCTGATGATGACACCAATACGGAAAAATCCATTGAGGAAATGGAAGATGATGGCTTGGTTTGGGAGTCGGGCACTGAAATTGATGAGGGTGGAGTAGCTGAAGAAGCAGAGATTCAAACACTTACCGTTCCAGAAGACCAGCCTGAAAATAATAATGAGGGAGCAGAAGTTGAGTCCCAGATTGAAAAGATAAACATATTGGACAATCTAGTTTCTGAAATGGTACTTGGTTTTGAAAAAGTTGAAGATAAGCTTACAGAAGTAATAACAAGAAAAATTCTAGAGCTTACCAGCCAGGCAATTGGAGAAAAGATAGATGGTATGCCGGAAGTAATAAAGAATAAAATTGATAAGCTATGTTCAGAAGTTAAAAGTAACAATGAAAATATTAAAGTATTTTTATCCGAGGCAGATTATGAAATAGTTACAGAAAAGCTCAACTTGGCCCGCGAAAGTGTAAGTTTTGCAATTGATACAGAGCTTTCCAGGGGGGATGTTAAAGTAAGAACAGAAAATTTAGAAATTGAAGACAATCTATCATCTAGATTAGAAAGTAATAATTCAATTGAACCTTCAGAGAATTAAAATGTCAAAGGTTTTAAATAATGTAATTAAAAATCTAGAAACCTTAGAACTTAATTCTAACCCTCGTGTTTCTGGTTTTGTTCAAAAATATGATGGAACTATCGCTGAGGCTACCGCGTTTCCGGTAACAGTTGGAACTGTGTGTGATGTCATGACCGAAACGTTAAGCCTTGCAAAGGCTGAAGTAATTGGCTTTAGAGAAGGTAATACTCTATTAGCAATGCATCAACTATCTGCTCCAATTAAACCTGGGGCTAGGGTCTCTCCCTCAAAAGAAGGTCACAAATTTGGTGTTGGAGAGGAATACCTGGGAAGAGTTGTAAATGCTTATGGACAGTCTTTGGATGATGGAAGCGTTATAAAAAATGATGAAAAATGGCCTTCAAGAGGTAAAGCTTCAAATCCATTACAAAGGTCTCAAATAAATCAACCTTTAGATGTTGGAGTTAGGGCAATTAATGGACTTTTTACAATAGGCAGGGGGCAGAGAATGGGGATTATAGCTGGCTCAGGCGTGGGTAAGAGTACTTTATTGGGAATGATGGCAAAATATACAGATGCAGAGGTTGTTGTTGTTGGTCTTGTAGGGGAGCGTGCAAGGGAGGTTAGGTCTTTTGTTGAAGATGTCATTCTACCAGAAACTAAAGAAAGAACAGTAATTGTTGCAGAACCAGCGGGTACAGCTCCATTATTAAGAATAAGAGCCGCATTAAGGGCAACTTCTATTGCAGAATATTATAGGGAAAAGGGGAAGCAAGTTTTGTTAATTATGGACTCTTTAACAAGGGTAGCTCATGCACAGAGAGAAATTGGCCTAGCTTTGGGTGAACAGGCAACAACAAAAGGTTACCCCCCATCTGTTATGGCATTAATTTCTCACTTGGTTGAAAGGACTGGGCCAGGTTCAAAAGATGAGGGCTCAATAACCTCTTTTTATACCATTCTTGCTGATGGAGATGACGTAAACGATCCAGTTGTTGATAGTGCTAAGGCAATTTTAGATGGTCATATTGTGCTTTCAAGGCAATTAGCTGAGATGGGTGTTTACCCGTCTATTGATATTGCTTCTTCAATTAGCAGGGTAATGAATCAAATTGTTGATGAAACTCATATTAATGCTGCGGTTTCTTTTAAACGTGCCATGGCTATTTACATGGAAAATAGAGATTTAATTATGATGGGTGGATACAAACCTGGTACTGACAATGCTCTTGATAGATCAATAGAAATCTTTCCAAAGCTTACGTCCTATCAGATACAAAATTCTAATCAGCCATCTACCTTTTCGGAGTCTAAGACAAATCTTATTCAAACATTTAGTGCATAAAAGATGAAAAAGTTAAAAGCTCTTAATCTTCTAGAGAAGAAAAGAAAGATTGAATTTTTTAACATAATGGGTGACCTGAACTTACTTCATTCTGAGGTGGGGAAATTATCAGAAACAATTACAAAAATTGAGACCTTAATCGAAGAAGAAGAACAAAAAGAGAACAAAAGTGATATATCAGCAAGATATCTAAGAAATTCTAGAAATATTAAACATAAACTTTATGAAAAGTTAAACTTATCTAAAAACAGATCTAAATTTATTGAAGAGCAAATTGAACAACAAAATAAAAACCTTGCAGAAGTAAAAATGAAATTAAATAAGCTTGAAAATAATATAAAAAAACAACAAAAAATTGAAGAAGAGAATAAACTTCGTTATTTAGAAGTTATTGAAAATAGACAAAATTTTAAAAAATAAATAATAATCGGCACAGAGATTGCATAATAAACCTCAAATAGCCTGCTATTTAGCCAATGTTATTGTCTATTATTCAGGTCTAGTTAGTTTTTTTTTAGAGGTTTGTAATGAATTTAACTAGTCATTTGTTTTCTTTTCTATCTTCGACAAGCTCGTCAGCAAGTGGAGATGAGAAAAATATCATTGGGTCTTTAGACCAGAGTACTTCCGAAGATGCTTTTTTTGGTAAGCTTCTTGATGAACAAACTTCAGATTTTCAAAAACCTGAAACTAAAACTTCTGAGGAAACTGATCTAATTTTTGAAGATAGCAATCTAAATAATAAAGAAAATTTTTCAGATAAATATGAAGAAATAAATTTAAATGAGTTCCTCGATAACCTTGAATTGCAGGAAAATCTCTCGAATGGAGCTACTGTAATAGACGTATCCAGAGACATGAGCATTACCGATATTAACCTAAATGATAGCATTAAAAACTCATCTCTGGACCCTGGAAAAATAAATAATCTATTAATGACCTCCGCTGATAAAATAAAACCAGAAAATGAGAATAATTTAAATATATCCTTAGATATTGAATATATAGCATTTGATGATATTCACGATAAACTTGATCTTAATACAAGAGAAAATACCAATCACATAAATCTACAAGATTTTTTAGAAAAAATTCCTGATAAAGTTACTTCTCAAAATGATAAAGTTACATTTCAAAATAGTGACTTAGCTAATATATTAAATTCAAAAGGAACGGCCGATGACTTACTTAAAGTAAATAAGGATCCTGCTCTAAATGAGGTTATTTTATTAAAACCATTAGATGATTTTATTAATGATAAAAATTTAAAATCTTTTGATGATTTTCTATCTAACGATACAGCTAATTACCTTTCTATAGAAAATAAGGGTTTTGAGGGAAATTTAATTTTAAATGAGACAATAAAAAAGCATGAAAATAATTCTAGTAAGTTGATAGTCGGCAAAAATATCTCAGATAAAAATTATAAAAATGAAATTGATATGTTGTCTAAATGGTCTAATTATCTTTCAAAAAATTCTAATTTAAATGATGAAACTATTAAAATTCAAAAATCCAGCTTGGATATTAAGACACCAGGTAATATCAATGAAGATAAGATTGCGCTTAATACATTTTTATCCTTAAAGACAGACATTAAAGGTTCAGGTAAGAAAAATCCTTTGACCAATTTTCCTTATTCAAGAGAGTTTGTTAAGGGGGCAAAATATAATAATGACTTAATGATTAAGACTTTAAGTGAAAATGATCTTAAATTTTCTAATCCACAGACATTTGTAAAAGACTTAAATATTGATCTGGAGAATTACGAAATTAAATCATCCAAAAAGGAAATTGAATTGTCTAAGATTAGTCTTCTTCAGCCAGCAAAGCACTTTAAAAATAATCTTAATCTAATCAGAGAATTAACTAGTTCTGAAATTAAATTCGTTTCTTTCAAAGAGGATGGCAACAGTCTATTTAAAGATAATAATATATCTACACCTTCTACAATTAGTGAAGTAAGGCAAAATACACAACTAGGCCAGCAATTGACTCAAAATACTGATTTAACTTTTAATGCTTCAAAGGAACTTCAAACACATCTTCATAAACAGGTTATAAATCAGTTATGGAAAATTGGTCAGATTGGTCAAAGCCGTGCTATACTAGAGCTAGAGCCAAAGGAGTTGGGTAAAGTTTTGGTTACCTTAGAGATGAATAAAGGGCAAGATGGTATTAAAGTGATTCTGCAAACAGAAACTCAACAGGCAGCTCAGGTATTGCAACAAGATGCATCAAAATTGCGTCAATTATATGCTAGCTTTGGTATAGATTTGCAAGATTTCCATGCTTCAAAAGATGCAGGTGGTGGCAACGGAAAATCGTATCATGATAAGGAAAAATCAAATGTTGATGACAAATTGGATACTAAAAGCATTAAGGTAAAGTCTGGAGTAAAAGAAAGAAATATTATTGGGAAATTAGATATACTTGCATAATTATATTCTATTGGAGAATTAGATATGGCTGAAGAAAATACCGAAGAAGAAGGAAAAAAATCAAATCTTATGCTTTATATAGGCATTGGTGTTGGTGGGGTAGTTTTACTAGCGGTTGGATTATTAGTTGGTTATCTTCTATTTGGCACACAGCCTGATCCATCTGAAGAGGTTACCGAGATTATTGAGGAGCAAAAAGCTGCTGAAGAACCTGCTGAGGGAGTAGAAGGAGAGGAAGAACTTGGCCCTAAGAGAATGGAAGTTGAAGAGCCTCCTGAGTTTGAGACAACTTATTGGCCTTTTCCACAAGCCATAACAGTTAATTTGGCAAATAGCAGAAAATTTGCACAAATACAAATGACAATTTCTACCCAATACGATAGTAAGGTAATAGAGAATATCGAAGCACATGTCCCTGCACTTCAATCAGTTGCAATTGCTGTAATTGCTGATTTTGAAGAATCTCAATTAAAGACACGAGATGGTAAGGATAAGTTAAGATATGCAATACGAGATGCTCTTAATGAGTCCCTTGTTGAGTTAACTAGGTTTGGTGGAATAGAACATATTCACTTTACCAACTTTATTATTCAATAGAATTTATGGGTGACACAGAGTGACTGAGGATAGTAGAAAGTTATCTACAGATGAGGTTTCAGCCTTAATGGCAGGAATAGAGTCTGGGGAATTGGGTGAAGCAACCGGTATTGGGAAAGACCTTGATGTTAAGCCATTTAATCTTGGGGAAAATGATGCAACTTTTTTAGGCGATTTCTTTGCCTTGAGGATGGTTAATGAAAAATTATCAAGAGCTATTAGGCCAGTTTTTCAACCAATGCTTCATTATCTCCCCCGGATCAATGCTGATACCCCCAAAATAGTACAATATGAAAAATATACTGAACCCTTATCAAACTTTATGAGTTTAACAATTTTTAAAATAGAGGAACTTAAGGGTCCTATAATGTTATCAATGTCACCAGAGTTTGTCTCAATGCTTACAAACAGTTTCTATGGTGGTCAAATGTCGTCTAATGATAACGGTAGTAGTGAATTTACACCAACTGAAGAAGGGCTTATTTCAATGATTGGTGATAGATTTTTAGATGCCTTAGTTGTTAGCTGGGCTGAATTAGAAGGTATTTCAAGTTCCCAAAGGTCGCATGAAACTAATCCAAAATTTGCTCCTTTTGTAGAGGGTGATGAGTTAGTTATGGTATGCAGGTTTACAGTACAAATACCTGATATGGATCCTGCTACAATTGATCTTGTCTATCCATTACAAACACTAAAGCCAATAGGGCCTAAACTCAGGGCTAGAATTAATGATTCAAGTGAGGGTAATGGTGACTGGAGTGTAAAACTTCAAAGGGCCGTTTATGAAATACCCCTTAGAGTTACAGCATTACTCTCCGAGCCAACTGTAAGCGTTGGAAAACTTACTAATTTGATGAAAGGGGATGTTTTAGTCCTTAATGTTGAAAATGAGTTACCAGTCCGTGTTGCTGACCAAACAATTTTTTCAGGAATTCTTGGTGAAATTAATGGCAATACAGCTGTTGATTTAAGAAAAATAGAAACCAAAGCTGTTACGATGAATTAGGAGATTCTAAAAATGTCCGAGGAAAATACTGAGCCAGACACTTCCCCCGCTTTAGAGAAAGTTGAAGATATTCAAAGCGCAGAAAAAAATATTACATCAACATTATCTTCTCTTGAGAATATTGATGTAAGTTTAAGTGTAGAGGTAGGTTCCACTCAATTAAAAATAAAAGATTTACTAACCTTAAATGAAGGATCAGTTCTTGAGCTTGATCGATTAGCTGGGGATCCACTTGATATTAAAGCTAATGGGACTTTAATTGCTAGAGGCGAGGTTGTTATGGTTGGAGAACGCTTTGGAATTAGGTTTTCTTCAATAGTTGATCCAAGCGAAAGAGTTAAAGGTCTTTAAAAAATAGAGGAAAATGTGGTAGAGCCCTCAATCTGGAGCTATTTTTGGATTATATTTATAATCGGTTTGCTTATATTAGGCTTACTTGTAGTTAGAAAATTTGACTTTAAGATTAATTCATTTGTTGATGGTAAAAATATCAAACTAATGGAATACTCTAACCTTGGTGATGGAGTGAAAGCTCTTCTTTTAGAAACGCATGGAGAATCTTATATGTGCGTAATTACACGAAATTCATGTTCAAATTTGATTAAGATAGAAAAAGAAAAAAAAGAAAATTTGGAGGGTTGAAACTAGAATTTTATGGGCAGGATCATAACCTTTTTTATATTTTTAATTACTTTTTCTTCGCCTGTTTTAGCTCAGGAGAGTTCTGGTTTATTTCCGATAATAAGCTCCAAAGATGTTGAAGGAGGAGCTGTAGAATATTCTCTCTCACTTCAAGTTTTAATTTTAATGACAATATTGACTGTACTTCCATCAGTCGTGCTAGGAATGACAGCTTTTACGAGAATCATTATTGTCCTATCAATATTGAGACAGGCTCTAGGGACTCAACAAACCCCTCCTAATCAGGTCTTGATAGCTTTAGCATTGTTTCTTACCTTTTACATTATGTCACCAGTTCTTGATAGAGCATGGACAGAGGCAGGAAGGCCTTACGTTGATGGTGAAATTGAGATACAGGAGGGAATTGAAAAAGGCGGTGAAATTTTCAAGCGATTTATGCTTGCAAACACTAGGCAAGAAGATTTAATTGCATTCACAGATTTAGCTGAGTTACCCCAATTCGAGAATCCTTCAGAAGTACCATTTAGAGTTCTCTTGCCGGCATTTATTACCAGCGAACTAAAAATTGCTTTCCAAATTGGTTTTCTTATTTTTCTTCCTTTCTTAGTAATAGACTTATTGATTTCAAGTATTTTGATGTCTTTGGGAATGATGATGCTTTCTCCAATGCTTGTTGCACTTCCTTTTAAATTACTTCTTTTTGTTTTAGTAGATGGCTGGTCAATGACCGTTGGTTCTTTAGCTGCATCCTATCTAGTGGAGTAAATTGTGGAATTTGATACAAATGTAACTATTTTACGAGAAGCCTTATGGCAGGTAATATTAACTGCAGGACCATTATTATCGATTGCCTTAGCTGTAGGATTAGTAATAGGTATTCTGCAAGCTGCGACATCTGTGAATGAAATGACATTATCATTTGTCCCAAAATTATTAATTGTAATTTTAGCTTTTGGATTACTATCACCACAAATTTTCAATACTCTTACAGAATTTTTTAATTTTATTTTTCAGAACATTTCGGGTATGCAGTGATAGATTCCTCATTTGAACTGACCGCTATCTATGACTGGGTATTAATTTCTTTGCTTTATATGATTAGGCCGGGTGCTTTTATTTTGTCTAGTCCTCTTTATCAGTCACGAAGTTTACCTCTAAATGTAAGAATTATATTAGCTGCCGCTTTAGGTTTTCTTCTAGCTAGTCAAAATGTTATGCCAGAGCTAAGTCAATTAAATTCTTCTCAATTTGTTTTTATAATACTTGTTGAAATTGCAATAGGCTTATGTGGCGGATTGTTGCTACAAATATATTTTAATATTGCAGCATTGGCTGGAGAGTACGCTGCATCATCTATGGGATTAGGTTTTGCTAGGATGATAGATTTTACCAATAGTGGACAGGGAGCGACTGTTGGGCAGTTTTTATCTTTAGTCTTTTTAGTAATTTTTTTATCAGTGGATGGTCACCTTTTATCTATTGCAATTCTTATGGAAACTTACAAAACCTATGGGATAGGAGATACATTTAATATTGCATCATTTGCCCAGAGTTCACTTAATGCCGGTAGTCAGTTATTTGTCATTGCAGCTTTAATGGCGCTTCCAATCGTAGGTGGTATTTTCCTTGTTAATATTGCTCTTGGTATTCTTACAAAAGTAGCTCCTCAAATGAATCTATTTTCGGTTGGTTTTCCGGCAACTATTTTAGTTGGCTTTTTTCTTCTTTGGGCAAGTTTACCATCAATGGCTAATTTAATGAGAGAAATAGTATGGGCTGCAGAGAGCAGTCTTGAGTCATCATATAATAATAATCCTAAGGATATAGAGTATGAGTGAAGGTGACGAACCCGGACAAGAAAAAACAGAAGAACCTACCGAGAGAAGACTGAGAAAAGCAAGAGAGGAAGGTCAGACTTTAACTTCCAAGGAATTAAGTTCTCTTGTGACGTTAATTGTAGGTTTTATGATGCTTTGGTGGATGGGCGTTAATGCTAATTCAATGTTAGCAAGCTGGTCAGAACTCTTCAATTTTTCAAGAATTGTTCGAGAAGATATTCCTCTCTTAGATGTTTTGTCTGAAGCATTAGGTCCACCTTTTTTAATCATACTTATATTGTCGGCACCAATTATTATCTGTGTAATTATTTCTCAGATGGCTCTTGGTGGTCTAAATTTTTCTCCAAAAGCTTTTATGTTCAAAGCGAATAGGATAAACCCTATTCAAGGTTTTAAGCGTGTATTTGGAATACAGTCCTTAGTAGAGTTATCCAAGAGTGTTTTAAAAGTTATTCTTCTAACCGCAGTAGTAGTTATTTTCTTTTTGTTTGTGCTCAACGAGATAGTGGTTTTGCCTGGAAGAACTTTAGGTGTCGCATTATCTCAATTATCAAACTATATACCAGTATACTTATTTTTTGTTGTTTCTACATTATTAGTTATCACGGCTATTGATGTATCCTATCAGTACTATAGGCACCATCAAAAATTAAGAATGACACCTCAAGAGGTAAAAGATGATCTAAAACAAACTCAGGGTTCTCCCGAGGTTAAAGCTCGAGTTCGTAAACTACAATTAGAAGCATCACGTGCTTCTGCAGAACAATCTAAGTCAATTGACCGCGTTAAAGACTCAAATGTTGTAATTACCAATCCAATGCATTTTGCGGTAGCATTATCATATGATATGGAAGGTACATCTGCTCCCATTACAGTTGCAATGGGTAAAGGAACAACTGCAATTAGAATAATTAAAGAAGCTGAGAAAAATGAGATTTATGTATTTCACAATGTATATCTTGCCAGGGCGCTCTTTTTTACAAGTAAGTTAAATAAGGAAATAGAGTCTCGTTTGTATTCTGCTGTTGCAGTTGTATTGGCATATGTTTTTTCTTTTTCAGACCAATTACAAAACCAAGAGAATTCTCCACCAGATGTAGATGTTCCTAGAGACCTAAAGTTTGACGAATTTGGAAAAAAATTATAATTGGAATTTAAAATGAGAGAGTTATCGAAACATATTTCAACTTTTGCATTTTGTTATGCAGCCATATACTGTTTTGTTGAAGGTATGGATGCTCTTTCTTTAGGGAATTTTCTTTGGTCTTGCGTATGCTTCATCTTTGCTTTTTTAGCACTTCTAGCAGTGTTTAGATTTCAGATTGAACGAATATTTAACAGGTTAAAAAACCATAAAAAGGTTCAATAGTTGTGAGATACTCCTCAAAAGAGAAAAGAGAAATAAAAACATGCAATGGTTGTATATTTTACTATATTACACACATTCAACAAAGACCTTACGGTTGCAAGAAATTTGGTTTTTTATCAAAGAATTTACCTTATTTAGTCGTAAAACAGAGCTCTGGTACGGAATGTGCATACTATACGAGTAAACGGATTAGCCAAATAAGTCGAGGAAAATATGTCAGAAAAAGAAGCGCAGACTCTTCAAGAAGTAATTAAGCTAGCAGTTGATGCTGCTGATGTTGCTACTGATGCATCTTTTGAATTTAAGAAAATAAAAGATGCAAATTCAAAGGTAATTAATGCTGCTGAAAAAATTTATAAGCAAGGTTTATATGTATTTTTTGCATCTTCTGCAGTCTTATTTCTTGCTATTACAATTGTTGGGCTTCTTGCCTTTACAAAGTTAGGTAATGTGGAAAATATGGTTGATATTAATAAGACTGCTGTGACAACGTTTGCTCAAAATGTTGTTGATTTGAAAAATACAATGGAAAAGATTGATGAGGGTTTGAATAAAAACACCAATATAATTGAAGCAGTTTCTGAGAGTGGGGAAGTTGTAAAAACAGCTGAGACTACGATTGGTAGAATTGAAGACCAAATAATGTCAAATTTAAATAGTGTTAGAGGTGAGGTAGAAGCAATCAAAAAAGCTTTAAGTGATATGGAAGGAACTATGGGCCGCTCAATTGATGGATCAAGTTCAACAATTGCCCGCCGTGTTCTATCTCAATTAGGTGATGGTGTTGCCCAAGAAGGAACTTTAGCAAGACTTTCAACAAGTCAGGAGATTTTTGCTGAAACGTTGACAAACCGTATAGCTGATCTTGAAAAGCAAATTGTTGCAATTTCTTCAAAAATGCAGGAAGAAGCTAAAAGGGTAAAATATCCATAAAACAAATTTAGAAAGTCTAAAATGAAACCCTTAGTTATTGATAACATAAGTCCTTTAGGTCAAGCTGGAAGGCTGGGTCTTAGAGAGGGAGATGTTGTAATAGCGAAAGATTTTGAAATAATTACTGATGATGAGCAGACATTTACACTATCTCTATTTACCGCTGACTCAATTTTAACAATTGGCAGGGGTGACAAACTCTTTGATGTAAAAATAAAAAGAGGATTAGGATTAAGTCTAAATAGTGCAAGAATAGATAATAGCATAGAAAGTCTAATAAAAATATTTGAGGAAAGAGAAAAACCTCAAGATCTAGATAAACTAAGTAACTTTAATGTATTAACTTTTTTTGACGAATTTATCGCTATAAAAATCAGTAAAGAAATTCTTCCCGCAATTATTCCCCCAGTTTGGTTGATTATGGAGGGACTTTTGTTACAAGCGTTGGCAATAGTTGGATTATACGCATTATCTTTTTTGGTTCATTCCTATGTTTTTTTAATTGTCTTTATAATCACCTGTATATACTTTTATAGGAACCAAATTGAAACTTTGCTGACGGATAAGTATCTTAAGGGTTGTCAGCCAGTAATTGTAATTGCTGCAGACACTGAAATATCTGCATTGGATACAGCCAGATTACTGTTTCCTAGAAAGGCAAAAGATGAAGAGAATATTCAGCCTAATCTCAGTACCTAATGAGTTTTTATTTTTTTTTATATTTCTATATTTATACACTTCCCAACTAAACTCTCAAACCAGAGATGTATTTGATGCAATTGAGAACAAGGACTACTCAACTGCGATTAAAATTTGGGAATCAAGGTCTCAACAAGGAGATGCAAGCGCACAGTTTAACCTTGCATTACTTTATCATTTCGGATTAGGGGTTGATAAGAATATTAATATAGCGATTTATTGGTACGAAAGGTCAGCTGCCAATGGGGATTCCAAAGCACAAAACAACCTTGGTCATCTCTTTTATGAGGGAATAGAGATTAAAAAAGATATTCCAAGGGCTGTCCATTTATTTAAACTTGCAGCTCGTCAGGGTATTTCTAGTGCTCAATTGAATTTAGGAAGGGCTTATACAAAGGGTATAGGAATAAAACCAGACCTTCTAAACGGATTTATTTGGATATCTATGGCTGAGAAATCCAATTTGGGAAGTGAATCTGAAAAAGTAAAAACAGAAATTTCTGAGCTATCAGAACTTTTAACAGGTAAACAGTTATCACTTGCAAAAATAATGGTTACAAAATGTTGGGATACAAGCTTCAAAGTATGCGAAGTGGGTGATAACGATCAATAATTAATATTTTTAATAATAATTTAAATGGTGAGCGACTTTGACTTCCAGAAGACATTTTATCTATGGATCTGTACTTTCAGCGGGTACAGTTTTTTCTTCCAACAGTAGTAATTCTAAGGGCGGTTTTAAGTTTACTGCTAATATTCCTAAAAGATATAAGGCCTATGAAATTGGCGACCAGACAGGTCCTGAGTCACTTAGGTTGGTAGAGAGAGACGTTGTTATGCCAAAGGATCAACAAGTTTTGATCAGAGTGGAAGCAACGTCAATTAATGCAAGAGATCATGGTTTAATCTCAAATAGATTTCCTGTTCCAAGAGGACGGCGTCCAAGTGATAGAATCCCACTAAGTGAAGGAGCGGGGACTGTTATTGCAGTTGGTGACAATGTTAAGAATATCTCTATTGGAGACCGAGTTACTGCCTGTCATTTTTCATCATGGGTGAAAGGTCCCTGGGACCCTAAGCAATCATATATAGGTGATATAGGAAATAATATGGATGGATGGTTAGCTGAGCTTGCTTTAATGCCATCATATGCACTTGTAAAATTACCGCAGGCGGTCTCAAGTGAAACTGCTTGTACTTTTGTATCTTCTGGTGTTACTGCATGGCATGCTTTGTTTGAGGTTGCCCAAATTAGGCCGGGTCAAATTGTCTTATCTCTTGGCACTGGAGGTGTTTCTTCTTTTGGCGTTCAGTTAGCGAAGCTAAGTGGGGCAAAAGTTATAGTTACTTCTTCAAGTGATAAAAAAATAAAAGATATGATTAATAAAGGGGCTGATATAGGAATAAATTATAAGACAAATCCAGACTGGGGGCAGGAAATAATTAAATTAACAGACGGAAATGGTGCAGATATTGTTTTAGAAAATGTTGGGAGACGAACACTTGATCAGTCTCTTATTGGCTGTGCAGTTAACGGTTTCGTAATTATGATTGGAACAGAGAGATTACCAGACAATCTACCAAAAATGCCTGGTTTTTATATGAAAAATATTACTATAAAGGCAATTAGTAACGCTAGTGTAAGGATGCTTGACGAGATGGTTAAGGCTTATGCAATTAATGGACTAAGTTCAATAATTAGTAAAAGATTTAGATTTAAAGATGCAGCAGATGCATTTAGGTATCAATTAACACATAAAAAGATCGGTAAAGTTATTATCAATCATGATAATAATAAAGATAAAAGTATATGAATTCTTTAGGATGTAAAATTAAATAATTATATTACGAATTTTATTTTCTATGTTTCTAATTTTTATAATAATATGCTCTTAGTAATTGATTAATTTTTCTTATTTGATCTTTACTGAATTTTTGACTTTTATGAAGGTTATTTAGAGCTTTTCTTGAGGATATAAGTTTCTGAGAACTTACTTTGAGCCAAAAATAAGCAAGAATAATGTCTTTTCTGACACCTCTCCCTTCAGCCCTTAGTAAACCTAAATTATGTTGGGCTTGAGGTAATCCAGCCTCGGCAGCCTTACCATACCATATTGATGCTTCAGAGGGGCGTGGAGGATTATTTAGTCCCATTTCAAGACAAAAACCGTAATTAAATTGATTTACAGTAGAATTTTCTCTAGCTCTTTGTTTCCAACCATTGCAAGCAATATCAAACTTTCCACTTTTGTAGGCTTGCCAAAGAATATCATCATTACTTTTTATAGGTTGAGATATTTCAGCATGGACTGATGCAGTTAGACTATAAATTAATAAAAAAAAAATATTCTAGTAATTAATCTCAATTTCAATACGCCTATTTTTAGCCCTTCCTTCTGCTGTAGTATTAGTTTCAAGAGGTTGGTTTTCACCCTTGCTGATAGCCTGCATTTTATTTTGTGGTAATCCTCTATTTCCTAAAGCTTGAACTACGGAGGATGCTCTTGCTGCAGCTAGATCCCAATTATCTCTATATCTGCCGCCAAAGACGAGCGGTACATCGTCTGTATGACCTGTCACAGTAATTTCTCCAGACATTGTCTCATTAGCACTACTTATACCATCCATTATTTGTAATGCTTGGTTTGTTAGGTCTGCGCTTCCTGATCTAAATGCTCCTCCAGCTCCAACTGTGACTATTACTTTTCCATCTTTTCTCTCAACTTCAACAAGTCCCTGATCAATTTGTTGACTTAGAGCAACTCTTAATTGGTCTTCAGCTATTTCAGCTTTAGCATTTGACTCACCTTGCCCAGCATTTCCTTCAGCTTGACCATCCTGATTTGAACTTGAACCCATCGATTTTAATGCCCCATCGAGGCCTTCAAAGGCAACTTTTTGTCCCGACTCAGCAGCTGCACCCGCTGCTTTTGCCATAGCGCTTAGGGTTTGACTTTGGAGTTGAGGTTGATTTTTTTGAGGTGAGTCTGTTGGGGTAAAGTTAACAATAACCCTTTCTCCCATTACTTTAACTTCTACCTCACCGCGAGCTATTTCTTCAGCTAATGCTTTAGCAACCTCAGATGCATCGGCGGGGTTTTCAAAATCTTCCTCTTTTTGCTTTTGATCTAGCTCAAGCTCTGGTTGTGTTGTATCAGTCGTTTGTTGAGTCATGTTGTTTGTAACTGAAGGACTTGGTGAAGGGCTAAAGTTTAACTCTAAAACAGTTGTTCCCTGAGGCTGTTCTACAACTGGAATAACCTTCTGAACACCGAAAGAATTTTTAAGACTTCCAGAGATTTGCTTAAACTTTGGAACGTTAAATTCCGCAAAAGATAGAATTAGTACAAAGAAAGCCATAAGAAGAGTAGCCATGTCAGCAAAAGTTGACATCCATGCAGGAGCTCCCTGAGGTGGACATTTATGACAATCGTCTTCCGTAAAAGCATCCTCTACTATTACTTCTTCAGCTTCTTTAGATACAGCCATACATTATTCCTTTAGTTAGCTGCAGCA
>NZGX01000077.1 GCA_002691085.1 Rhodospirillaceae bacterium
GTATCCAAACCTATAAAGTCAGCAAGCTCAAGAGGCCCCATTGGATGGTTTGCACCTAATTTCATTGCTTGATCAATTGCTAAAACAGACCCAACGCCCTCATGTAGTGTATAAGCTGCTTCATTAATCATAGGTATTAAAATTCTGTTAACAATAAATGCAGGAAAATCCTCTGAGATTACAAGTTTTTTTCCTAGATTTTCTGCAAATATTTTTACTGTATGAAACGTATTTTCATCTGTTGTAATCCCTTTAATTAATTCAACTAGTTTCATTAATGGAACAGGATTCATAAAATGAAGGCCCATAAATTGATTAGGCCTATCTGTTTGTGAGGCTAGGCGTGTTATAGAAATTGAAGATGTGTTTGTACAAAGAATTGTATTTTTATCAAGATGGGGGCATAACTCTGAAAAGATCTTTTTTTTGGTATTTTCATCTTCTGTGGCAGCTTCAATTATTAGCTGTGATTCGTTCAACTTCTGAATTGATTGAGTGGTTTTAATTTTTTCTATGGAATTTTTATAATCTTCCTCAGATATTTTTTTTCTCGTTAATTGTTTTTCCAAGTTCTTTTCGATGGTATTGGTTGCTTTATTTAATTGTATAGGATCTATATCAAAAATGATAACTTTATAACCACTTACTGCACAATTTTGAGCAATACCATTACCCATCTGGCCTGCACCTATTATCCCAACTGTTTCTATGTTTATATCATTTGTCATTTTATATCTGATTGAAATTACTATAAAGTTTCTGATAATTTTGGTACGACTTCAAATAAGTCTCCAACTAATCCATAATCTGAGATTTGAAAGATAGGTGCATCTTCATCCTTATTAATGGCAACAATTATTTTACTATCTTTCATTCCTGCAAGGTGTTGAATTGCTCCTGAAATACCAACGGCAATATATAATTCAGGGGCTACAATTTTACCAGTTTGACCAACTTGATAATCATTAGGGACATAACCAGCATCAACAGCTGCACGTGATGCCCCCACAGCAGCACCTAATTTATCTGCAAGTTTCTCAAGTATTTCAAAGTCCTTTGAGCTTCCAACCCCCCTTCCTCCTGATACAATAATCTTAGCAGACGTTAGTTCAGGCCGTTCTGATTTAGATAACTCATGTCCAATAAATTTTGGAGAGGAAGTGTTTTGAGATAAGCTAATATCTGAAATTTTGCACCCGCCTTCTTTCAATTCTTCCTTATCAAAGGAGGAGCCTCTTACAGTCACTAGTTTAATTTTATCATTGCTTCTAACGGTAGCAAGTGCGTTGCCTGCATATATGGGTCGAACAAAAGTATTACCGTCTATAATAGCTGAAATATCAGAAATTTGTGCCACGTCTAATTTAGCAGAAAGTCGTGGCATTATATTTTTACCAAATGTAGTTGCGGGTGAAAATATATGTAAATACTTTTCAGCTATTGATAACACCAATGATGATACTGTTTCAGCAAGAAAATTTTCATATATATCATCATCGCAAACAATTATTTCTTCAACCCCCTTTATTTTAGAAGCATGCTCTGCTGCTTTAGAGCAATTGGANCCAACTATGAGAATATGAGGATTGTCACAAACCTTTTTTGCCGCATTTACAGTTGTTAGTGTCGAAGGTAATACTTCATTATTATTGTGTTCAGCTATTACAAGACAGGTCATGATATTACCTTTGCTTCATTGCGGAGTTTGTCAATTAATTCTTCAGTGTCTGCAACCTTTATTCCGGCTTGTCTAGTTGATGGTTCCTCAACTCTTAATATTTCCAAACGAGGTTCAATATCTACACCTAAATCTTCTGGCTTAATCACTGAAATTGGTTTCTTTTTTGCCTTCATAATGTTTGGTAAGGATGCATATCTAGGTTCATTTAATCTTAAGTCAGTTGTTACAACACATGGCAAATCTAATTCTAGTTTTTCGAGACCACCATCTATCTCTCTTGTTATGGAGACTTTCCTATCATTAATTGCCATTTCTGAAACGAAAGTACCTTGTTGCCAGTCAAGAAGAGAAGCTAAAATCTGTCCAGTTTGGTTAGAGTCATCATCTATTGCTTGTTTGCCCAAGATTACAATATCAGGTTCTTCACTTTGAACAATTGAACTAAGTATTTTTGCAACTGCCAGAGGCTGAAGTTCTATATCTGTTTCAACCAATATTCCTCTATCAGCACCAATTGCNAAAGCAGTTCTTATTGTTTCTTGACATTGAGATACTCCCATACTAACTGCAATAATATCACTGACAATGCCAGCTTCTTTAAGTCTTACAGCTTCTTCAACAGCAATTTCATCAAACGGATTCATAGACATTTTGACATTTGCTAATTCAACGCCTGAATTATCTGATTTAACTCTTATTTTAACATTGTAATCTACAACACGTTTGACCGATACAAGGGCTTTCATTTATCTTTCCAAAATTGTTTTAAAAACAATAACTAATCATCTGTGATTATAGAGTCAACTTGGAAAATCAAATAAATAATTATTCTAACTTTCCTGATTTGATTATGTTTTTCTTGGTTCCCAAAGTATATCATTTTTCCCCGAATTATTAAGTATTCTTGCAATAACAAAAAGGAGGTCAGATAACCTATTAATATATTTAATAATATAAGGGTTTATCAGCTCATCTTCTGATAATTTTGTAATTGAACGCTCTGCCCTTCTAATAATTGTTCTGGCAAGATGAGATTGAGCTGCTAAAAGGTTGCCTCCAGGTAATACGAAACTATTAAGCTCTTCTAAGTTAGTATTATATTCATCAATTTTATTTTCAAGGTTTTTTACTTGTTGTTCAGTAATGCTAATTCTCTTACTAACTGTATTTCCCTCGGAGATTGGTTTACAAAGGTCTGCCCCAAGATCGAACAGGTCTGATTGTATCTTTGTTAAAAATAGAGCTATATCTTCATCTTTGGAACTAGTTTTTAATCCAGAAATTACTATACCAATTGCTGAGTTTGCTTCATCAATATTCCCATATGCATCGACTCTCATCGAATGTTTTTCCGTTAGAGAACCGTCTCCTAATCTAGTCTTACCCTTATCACCAGCACCTGTGTATACCTTATTGATTTTTATCATTTTTATAGAGCCTTTTTTAGGATATATTTATAAGCTAAATTTGTAGTTATTATTTTAATCTACCTTTGGAGCAAATAAAAGTAGGATTAGTTTTTTGACCAGAATATCTCTGACTCTCTCTATTTATATAGCTTGGAAGTTTATTTTGTCTTTTTTGGCTGTATTATTCGGAATTTCGATTCTAATTATAATATTTGATATGTTAGAATTGTTGAGGCGTTCTTCGGATATTCAGGATCCAAATTTAGGCTTTTTATTCTTTCTATCCCTACTTAAATTGCCAAAAACTATCCAAGAAGTATTGCCATTTGCAATATTGATAGGAATGATGTTTACGTTATTCAAGTTCTCTAGGAATTCGGAATTAGTTGTAATAAGGTCTGCTGGTGTTTCAGTTTGGCAATTTCTTTTACCTGTAATGGGTGTTGTGATATTTTTTGGTTTTTTTAATCTTATGGTTATTAGCCACTTTTCTGCTTCATTCTATAAAATTTATGAGAATACTGAAGAAAAGATTTTTAATAAAAAGCCAAATTTACTTAATTTTGGTAAGGGAGGTCTATGGTTAAAGGAATCACATCAAGGCAAGGACATAATTATTCATTCTCATTATGTTAAAAAAGAAGATGGCTTGTTGTTTTTGAGTGGGATTAGTGTATTTGAAGTTGGGGGTTTTGATAAATTTGTAAAACGTTATGAAGCTGAAGAAGGTCATCTTTTAGACAGTTATGTTAGGTTAGAGAGAGTTTGGGAGAGCAGTGTAGGAAAAAAACCCAAATTTCATAATGAGTTTTTTATTCCAACCTCCATTACTTTGAATTATGTTAAAGATAGCTTTTCACCACCAGAAACACTATCATTCTGGCAATTACCAAAATATATTGATTTTTTTGAGGCATCTGGGTTTTCATCATTAAGGCATAGGTTGTATTTACAATCTCAATTAGCTTCGCCCTTCTTTTTTTGCTCTATGATACTTTTAGCATCTATTTTTTTTCTTGCTAACAATATTAGGCTGGCTGAGTGGACACAAAGGATTATCGCAGGACTTGGAACTGGTTTTATGTTATACTTTTTTGCGCAGCTAACATTCGCTCTCGGGATGTCATCTATTTTGCCTGTATTCCTATCAGCTTGGTCACCTACTCTATTTGCAACTTTGTTAGGTTTGTCATATCTATTTCATTATGAAGATGGTTAAGATTAATTTTATAGTTCTTGTTACAATATTTTTTCTCTCTATATTGCTGGTGTTTTATCCAAACCTAGATTTATATATCAGTAGTTTTTTCTTTGATAGTGATACATTATCATGGGAAAAAAGAACGAAAATAATGATATTTTTTAGGAAATTATTTCCTCCTCTTATCATTATTTCTCTTTTGTGTGTATCACTTACTGGTCTGATAGGTCACATTCTTAAAAAAGTTTTTTTTAATGTTACACTTAATAAGGTCTATTATTTATTAATATCATTATTAATCGGACCTGGTTTAATAGTAGAGAGTTTTTTAAAAACTTTTTCAGGAAGAGCCCGTCCAAAAGAAGTCATTGAATTCGGTGGCGAAGCTATTTTTTCATCTGCATTAGTATTTTCTGATCAATGTTTAAGGAATTGTTCTTTTGTTTCTGGTCATGCTGCCATCGCATTTTGGTTGACTGCGTATGCATTCATATTTTCTGAGCTATATCGTAAATATATTTTTATTATTGGTATATTTTTTGGTGTTTCAATGGGACTTTTCCGTATAATGGAGGGAGCTCATTTTCTAAGTGATATAGTTTTCTCTGGTTTGATTGTTGTAAGTATAAATGTAATTTTATACTATTTTTTCATTAATAGGTTTTTTTTTGATAGAGAGGTTAAATGGTAAAAAAAATGTACGTTGATGGACCAATGGGACAGGTCCACATAAGGGAGATGGGGGGGGGATGCCCTTTGATACTTCTTCACCAAACGGCTTGGTCATCTGTACAATTCCAAAAATCTATGCCTTTTTTTGCTGATTATGGCTTTAGGTGTATTGCCATTGACACACCAGGTTATGGGATGTCTGATACTAATACAGAAAATCCCTCAGTTGATTTGTATGCAGAATCACTTAATACAGTTTTAGATAAAATTAAAGTAATTGACCCAATTATACTTGCTCACCATACTGGAGCGTCAATTGCTACAAAATTTGCCTTCCTTTATCCAAAAAAAATAAAACATCTTATCCTTCATGGTGTCCCAATTTTTACGAAAGATGAAGTTAAAGGAAGATTAGAAAGACCACACTTTGATCAATCTCCAAGAGATGATGGTTCCCATTTCACAGAGCGGTGGAGTTATGCCAAAAATGTAGTAGGTGAAGGTGTTTCTAATGAGGCTATACATAACTCGGTAATGCAGTTCTTTATTTCTGGTCTAAATGAGTGGCATGGTCACCATGCTGCCTTTAAATACAACATTGAAAAAGATTATAAGGAATTAAATGTACCAACTTCTATCGTTTCAAATACTGGAGACCCACTTCATTTAAAACTTGAACAATTAAAAAAGATTAGACCCGACTTTTTTTATTTTGAAATAGACGGAGGTACTTTTCATATTATTTTTGATGATCCTGTAAGCTGGTCTAAATCAATATACGAAAATATTTTGAAAGAATTAAAATGACAATATTCAAAGGTTACCTAGATGGCCCCTTTGGGCAGATACATTATAAAACTGATACAAGGAATGATGGAGAGCCTTTATTTCTTTTTCACCAAATGGTTCAGTCATCTTTTCAGTTTGAACCTTGCCTTCCTTTCTTTGCCTCGAAGGGTATTAAAGCAATTGCAGTTGATATACCCGGTTATGGAATGAGTTGTGGGCCCAATAAACCTCCATCAATGAAAAATTATGCTTCTATTTATGAAAATTTATTAGATCACTTTGGTTTCAGCAAGGCTAATATTGGCGGTCATCATACAGGTGCATCAGTTGCAGCTGAGGCTGCATATAGTTTTCCAGATTTAGTTCTAAAATTGATACTTCATGGAGTTCCTTATTATTCTGAGGAGGAAATGGCTAAAAAATCAGAACCAAATCATAAGTTTCAAGGAATTGAGGAAGATGGCAAACACTTTACTAAAGTTTGGAAGAAGTTTCACAATGCTGGAAATTCAAAAACCTCTCTGAAGGCAACACATAACTCAATTTTAAGCTACTATATAGCAGGTGAAAAAGAATGGTATGGTCATAATGCAGTATATAATCATGATATTTGGAGGGCAGTTGATGGCATCAAGTGTCCAACATTATTAATTACTAATACGGGTGATATGTTAAATCCTCAGGATCATAACTTATCTAAGATTAGGCCTGACTTTAATTTTTTTGAGTTTTCAGGTGGTAGTTTTCAGTTTGTTTACGATAATCCTGGGGAATGGACAGAAATTGTATCAAATTTTCTTAATGACTAAAGTGTGAAAAAATTAATAATTTTATATTGGTGGATCTTATGAAAAAAGTTACTTCTTCCCGAGTATTTCAAATACCTTTTCCAAGAAGTGTTGGAAAAATAAATTATCGAGGCATGTTTGAATTATATTTAAAAGAAGTTAGGAGATTTACAAAAATCTGGACACAAACTGTTTTAGCTCCCTCAATTACAGTTATATTATTTCTAATAGTTTTTTCATATGCATTTGATAGACCAGCTGTCGGAGGAGTCCCTTTTAGTGATTTTTTAGTTCCGGGCTTAATAATGATGACCATAATACAAAATGCTTTTGCAAATACATCTTCATCTATTTTGATAGCAAAAGTTCAGGGTAATATAGTGGATGTTCTCATGCCTCCGCTAGGGCCTATAGAGTTATTATTTGCCTGGTCCCTAGGTGCGATATCAAGGGGATTGGCAGTAGGGTTTGTTTCAGGGCTTATAATGTCACTATTTGCAGATATTCATTTTTATAATTTTTGGCTGATTTTATATTTCGCCTTCACAGGAAGTATGTTTATGGCTTTTGCAGGAATTATAGGGGCAATATGGGCAGATAAGTTTGATCATATGGCTGCAGTTACTAACTTTGTAATTACACCTCTTACTTTTCTATCTGGCACATTCTATACAGTTGATAGACTGCCAGAGGCTTTACGTTTTATCTGTAACTATAATCCATTCTTTTATGTTATAGATGGTTTTAGGTATGGCTTTCTTGGTCATGAAACAATAAGTATAAATATTGGAATTTTTGTTACTGGCTTAACGTCCTTAATATTAATGTTAATCAGCTATATTTTTGTTAGGACAGGGTACAAACTTAAAAATTAGAATTTTTGGTGTGATATGTCATTAGAAAATATAATGAACACATACTCTAGAACAGACCTTATTTTTGAATCTGGTCACGGTTCTTGGTTAGTTACTAAAGATGGAAAGAAAATACTGGATTTTAATAGTGGTATTGCAGTAAATGCTTTAGGACATTGCCATCCTCACTTAGTGGAATCTTTGCAGTCTCAGATAAAGAAGTTATGGCATTGCTCAAATTTATATAGAATTGAGAGTCAAGAGCTTTTGGCAAGTAGACTTGTAGCCTCATCGTTTGCAGACTCAGTCTTTTTCTGTAATTCTGGAGCAGAGTCAGTTGAGGCAGCTATAAAAGTCGCAAGGAAATATAGTCAAACCCGTAATCCAAATAAAAAAAAATATAAGATAATAGTTACAACAAATGCCTTTCATGGAAGGACATTAGCTACAATCTCTGCTGGTGGTCAGGAAAAACATTTAGAAGGTTTTTATCCAGCAGTAGGTGGTTTTAAAAGGGTAGAATTTGGAAATATTTCTCAGATCATAGAAAATATAGATGAGGAAACAATTGGGATTCTCATAGAACCAATTCAAGGGGAAGGTGGAATAAACCAGGCTGACGATACATATCTAAAAGATATTAAGGAAATATGTAACCAAAGGGACTTAGTTTTAATCTTTGATGAAGTTCAGTGTGGTATGGGTAGATCGGGAAGCCTATTTGCTCATGAAAAATATGATGTCTTACCTGACATAATGTGTCTCGCTAAAGGTCTTGGGGGTGGTTTTCCAATTGGTGCATGTTTGGCAACAAAAAAAGTTAGTCAATATATGACACCTGGTACACATGGCTCAACATTTGGCGGGAATCCTCTAGCAATGACAGCCGCTAATGCATTATTGGATATTATCTTATCTAAGGGATTCTTGACCAAGGTAAACGAATCTTCTGTAAAACTTATGGATGGCTTACAGAAGATTATAGTTAAATACCAAAGTGTATTTCTTAAATTAAAAGGGCAGGGTTTAATTCTTGGAATTAAGTGCAGGGTTCCTAATTCACTGGTAGTAGATAGGCTTGTTGAGAATGGCCTTCTAACTGTTGTTGCAGGGGATAATGTTATAAGATTATTACCACCTTTAAATATTTCAAATGAAGAAATAGATATTGCGTTAAGTATAATTGAGCATGTAGCAGATAGTATAGAGACTGAAAATGTTAGAAAATAAAAACTTTATAGACTTGAATAAAGTTGATAAGAAAACTTTAAGGAAGATCATTGAATTAGGAAAGAAATTAAAATCCTCGAGGTCTGAAAAAGATTCTAATTTACTAAGGAATAAAACACTTGCAATGATTTTTGAGAAACCTTCTACAAGAACAAGAGTCTCTTTTGAAGTTGGGATGAGGCAGCTTGGTGGGGATGTTGTTACCCTTTTAAATGAAAATATTCAGTCTGGGAGGGGAGAGACATACGCAGATACGGCAAGAGTTTTATCAAGATACGTTGATGCTTTGATGGTAAGAACTGACGACTCCAATAAATTAGACGAGCTAGTGTCCTATTCTACTGTTCCAGTTATCAATGGTCTTACTAATTCAACACACCCATGTCAGATTATGGCAGATATTATGACTTTTGAGGAACATAGAGGCAGTATTAAAGATAAAATTATAGCATGGACTGGAGATGGAAATAATGTAGCAAATACACTTATCCAAGGTGCAGTTCAATTTGATTTTATTTTACGCCTTGCATGCCCTCCTGAACTAGGTCCTGATAAGGCTATTCTTGAATGGGGAAATAAGCATGGTGGGAGAATAAAATTAACTACAGACCCACATCAAGCTGTTGAGGACGCTGATTGTATTATTACTGATACCTGGGTATCTATGCATAATACTGAAGGAGAACGTATTAAAGCTTTAACACCCTATACAGTAAATAAAAAATTAATGAGTTATGCCTCTAAAGATGCAATTTTTATGCATTGCTTACCTGCTCACAGGGGGCAAGAGGTTGAAGAGGATGTAATTGATGGTCCTCAGTCAGTTGTTTGGGATGAAGCAGAAAATAGGCTTCATGTTCAAAAAGCGATTTTATCATGGATATTACAGGACTAATTTACTCTCTTAATCAATGCTTTCTATCTCTAATCATTCCAAAAGCGAGGTAGTATAAGTACAAAGACAGTAAAAAGTTCTAGCCTCCCAAGAAGCATCCCTAAAGAAAGTAACCACTTTCCTAAATCAGGAACCGAATTATAATTCCCAGATGGTCCTATAATAGAACCAAGTCCTGGTCCGACATTTGACACTGCACTTGCAGCTCCAGATAACGCTGTTAAGAAATCTAAACCTAATAATGCAAGGAGTGTTGCAAGTATACAAACTGTTAATAAATATAAATAAAAAAAGCCCATAACAGATGATGCAATTTCTTCATCAAGTGATTTATTTTTAAAATGTGGTGTATAAATTGCATGTGGTTGAAGTAATTGTTTAAGTTGCGCTCTGGAAATTTCAAATAAAACTTGAAATCGAAATATTTTAATACCACATGTAGTCGATCCAGCACATCCGCCAACAAACATTAGAAAAAATAACACTATTAATACAAAATTACCCCAGTTACTAAAATTTGTAGTAGCATAGCCAGTGCCAGTAATAACAGAAATCACATTAAATGCTGAGTATCTTAGCGAGTTTAGTAAAGTATATGTTTCTGTCCAATAAAGATAAATAGTTATTAACAAAACAAAAAAAACAACAATAGATAAAAATAATTGAACCTGGCTATCCCTAAATAAAATTAAAGGCTTACCTCTAAAGCACTGAATGTAAAGGAGAAATGGGATACTTCCAACTAACATCCCTAAAATAGCAATTAAGTCAATTGAAAAACTTTCAAAGTACCCTATTGAAGAATTATAAGATGAGTATCCACCCGTAGCAATGGTAGTCATTGCATGAATTGTTGCATCTAATAATCCCATTCCCGAAATAAAATATAGAAATATCCATAAGATAGTTAAAGCAGAAAATATAAAAAAAAGATTTTTAGCAACTTCAGTAGCTCTTGGTATCAACTTTTCTTGTGTTTCAAAGCCTTCAATCCTAAACATCTGCATTCCACCAACCTTAAGTACTGGAAGGATTGTAAATGCCATAATAATTATACCTAGCCCGCCTAACCATTGTAGAATTGATCTCCAGATTAAAATACCTGGATTAGTATTATTCAGATCTAGTATTACTGTTGCCCCTGTTGTTGTTATTCCAGACATTGATTCAAAGAAGGCATCTGTAAAGCCCAAGCTAAGTTTAGATAGCATAAATGGCATTGAAGAAAAGAGAGGAAGAATTACCCAAGAAATTACAGTTATTAAAAAGGCTTGTCTAATATTCAGATTTTTAATTTTAGTATTAGTTGAAATAACTATAGCAATCCCAAAGAAACACGTAATCAAAGAAGATATGACGAATGCTATCCAGTCAGAATTACCGAAGAATAGGTCAATTAAAATGGGTAAAATCATACCAATACCAAGTATTATGAGCATGAAACCTAATACTAGAAATATAGGACGATAATCTATATCCATCTCAATCCTTATTTATAAAATAAGATACTGCTATTCTTTTTTCTAATATTCAATAAATTAAATTATTTCTAAAATCTTATTCAAAAGAGATACTCAATTATTTAGAATATTATTTATTCTTTCCTGATTAAAGATAAGAATTCTCTTCTTGTTGATGCATCTGACCTAAATGCTCCAAGCATTGTACTAGTTATCATTGATGCTTCAGGTTTATATGCACCCCTTGTTCCCATACATTCATGATCTCCCTCTATTACCACAGCAACGCCTTTAGGCTGGAGAACTCTATCAATTATATTTGCTATCTGAGAAGTCATTTTTTCCTGTATTTGTAATCTTTTTGAATATACATCAACTACGCGAGCAATTTTTGATATACCAACAACCTTTTTATTTGGGAGATATGCAACGTGTGCAACTCCTATTATTGGGACCATGTGATGTTCACAATGTGACTCAAATCTAATATCTTTTAATAAAACCATTTCATCATAACCTTCAGTTTCTTCAAAGGTAGTTGAAAGTATTTTTTCTGGATTAATATCATATCCAGCAAAGAACTCTTTGTAAGACCTGAGTACACGGTCAGGGGTATCAAGTAATCCCTCTCTATCAGGATTATCTCCTGCCCACTTGATTAGTGTCTTTACAGCATTTATTGCTTCATCCCAGCTGGGCTTTAATGGTTTATCTCTCAGTTCGTCAAAAGTTTCTGAAGAGTTATCTTTATTTTCATTTTCAAAATTCATAGGTTATCCCTGTATTAGCAAAATATTTTTCAGTTGTAATTTATAATAACAATTTTAAACGAATTTTAATTTAGGATTGCAGGATCATAAGGGCTATCAAGAGAAAATGCGGGAATTTCAACCTCAAAACGATCTCCTTCTTCTGACTCCATTTCATATGTACCAACCATTATACCTGATGGTGTATTGAGGGGCGTTCCGCTTGTGTAATTAAATGACTCTCCTGGTTTTAATACAGGTTGCTTCCCGACAACTCCAGGCCCTTTTGCTTCAATTAGTTTTCCATTTTGGTCAGTTATTTTCCAATGTCTGTTTATTAGTTGTATTGTCCTACTACTGGAATTTTCAATATTTATTTGATAAGCCCAAAGATAATGTGAGTCTTCTGGTGAGGATTGTTCATCTAAATAAAAAGACTCAACTGTAACTTTAACTAATTTTGTAATTTTTTCATACATATCAAAAAATGAACATTATTTTAATATTTCAAAGATAACAACTATTTTTTATGAATCAAGCGCATATTCTAAATCATCAATTAAATCATTAATATTTTCTAAACCTACAGATAACCTTATAAGATTTTGGGTAATTCCGGCTTCAAATTTTTCATCATCACTAAGTCTTTGATGTGTGGTGGTACTTGGATGGCAAATTAAACTTTTAGCATCGCCTAAGTTATTTGATATTCTAATTATTTGAAGTTTATTAAGAAATTTAAATACATTTTCTTTGTTACCATTTATTTCAAATGAAACAACTCCTCCACCTGCATTCATTTGTTTTATTGCTATATCATTTTGAGGGTGCGACGATAGAGATGGATAGATTGTTTTAGAAACTATCTTTTTTGTTTGTAGATAATTTGCTATTTCAAGTGCATTACGTGAGTGTTCTTTAATTCTTAGACTCAATGTTTCTAAGCCTTTTAATAGCACCCAAGCATTAAATGGACTTAGACATGGTCCAGTATGTCTAATGAAAGGTGTAACAATATCTTCTATAAATTCTTCTGAACTAAGTATTGCTCCTCCTAGGCATCTACCTTGGCCATCAATATGTTTAGTTGCTGAATAGATTACTACATCTGCACCTAAGTCTATTGGTTTCTGTAATATAGGTGTTGAGAAGACATTATCGACAAAAACTTTAGCATTAGAAACCTTTGCTAATTGGCTTATTTTAGATATATCAATTATCTCCAAACTTGGGTTAGAAGGAGTTTCTAGAAAGATAGCTTTGGTGGGTTTGGATAGGGCTTTTTCCCATTCTTCCAGATTAGTCCCATCAACAAAAGAAATTTCAATTCCAAACTTTGGGAGAATTTCTTTGCAAATAATATAACACGAACCAAAGAGTGCCTTTGACGCAACTAATCTATCACCAACATTTAAATAACTAGCTAAAGCTGCAAAAACTGCAGACATGCCGCTTCCTGTTGCTTTACAACTTTCTGCACCTTCAATGATTCTAAGCTTTTCTTCAAACATTGAAATTGAAGGGTTGCCAAAACGTGAATAAAGATATCTATTGATTTCATCTCCAAATGCTGACTCTGCTTCTTCTGCGGAAGAATAAATAAAACCAGAATTGAGAAATATTGCTTCACTTGTTTCATCAAATTGACTTCGGAGTGTTCCACCATGAACTCCTTTGGTTTCTGATCTCCATTTGGTTCTGTCACTATTATTAGACATATTCATTCCTTTTATATAAAAAAACCTCATCCGCTAGGGTGAGGTTTTTATTCACCTTTTAGCGTTTTTTTATGTGGTCGCAATCTGGTACCAAATCTCCACTCGAATATTTTGTTAACCTGATTTTAGCTGTTCGTCAAGCATTTCAGCCTCACCATTATAATACTCGAATCTTAATTCATATGGTGTAACTTCTTCGTTATTTTTAATCCTTTTCTTATTTAGAGCTGCAAATTTTATTACACCTGAGCTACACCATAAAATACTATTTTTATTATATTCATAATCAAGAATTATATCGTCCATAAAACCTATAGAAGGTTTATCTTTTTTATTGATATTATTATATGATGCATACATTGCTAATTGATCAATTCCCCATGGAAGCTCTGAATTTTGATAAAAATATGCAATATATGCTGCTATTTTATGAAGATAGTTAGTTGCTTTTTCTGTATAACTTACGCCAAATAAACATGCGTTAAATTGATTCCATGGTTCAAGTCTGGCAGGTCTAATTCTTAGAGAAATATCCTTATTTTTAAATTCATTAAATAAGGCTTTTGGAGATTGATTAAAAAGTGCATCGACATCCATTAACCATAACCTTTTTTTAAATTTTAAAAGATGTTGATAAAGCCTAATGAAACGAATAGCATGAAAGTATGATCTTGAGTAGTTAATGTCATTTGGCGGCAATTGAGGTCTCTCAACACTAATGGAATAGTTTATATTCTTTAAAAAAGTACAAAATTTTAGAACATATTCTGTATGACTTGGTTTAGAGTCCATAATATGAATATGAATATTAGTTTTTTCAGAAAACTTGTT
The DNA here is from genome assembly GCA_002691085.1 of Rhodospirillaceae bacterium. Taxonomy (GTDB): domain Bacteria; phylum Pseudomonadota; class Alphaproteobacteria; order Rhodospirillales; family Rhodospirillaceae. Next base: position 14,278 of record NZGX01000077.1, read on the forward strand.
TATTGAGAGGAGAAGTGGTTTTGTGAAGTAGTTAAAATAATCAGAATTACACGAAAGATACAAAATATCTTCATCAAAAATTTCTCGTTCTTTAACCTCTATTACAGCGGGAAGGTTCTTAGTTAGTTCTATAGTTTGAAAATCATTTAAATCTGAAAAAAATTTATCGTCAAACCTTATAGCTCTAGCCATTTTGTTGTTGGAATGTTTAGATACCTTATCAAAATAATATTGTGCATTCTTTGTATCATTTTTTACAAAGTTAATAATACCTTTAATCATATATCCTTGAGGGTGATCTTTATATTCTGTTAATAAATGAGAAGATTCAGTATCAAGTCTTGATAATATATCATCTGAATTTTTAAAGAATGTATCGTTAATGGATGATGCATGATACGGTAGTTGATTATTTATAATTCTGAATGACCATTCTTTGAAGAGTATTAATACACTTAATATTTTTATTCTTTCTAATGTATTTTTCTTACCTAAATCTAAGTCATTTTCAAGTAGCTCTATTGCCGCGTCAGGATTTTTTTTCCACAATAGCCAAGCTAATTTAATAGATATATCAGTATTTTGTGGTTCCTTCTGAATTATTTCCTTATATAGCTTTATAGCTTCCTCATACTTGCCTAACCTTTCGAGAAGCATTGCACTTTTGGTTATAATTGGAATTTTATTGGGAAAGTTTTTGAGAATAATTTTATAACAGACTAAAGTATTTTCATAATCTCCCATTTTCTCATAACACTCACCAAGGATCGAGTATGTTTCAACAGAAGGATTTATTTTTGCAGAATCCTCAAGTAACTTTCTCGCTCTCTCTAAGTTATTACTTCTTAGGCTAATTAGGCCCAAGTTATGCATTGCAGGGGAAAATTTTGGATTATGTATAAGTGCGTTATTAAAAGCTTCTTTAGCTTTACTTGTAAGACCTATAGATAAAAAATGGATTCCTTCTCTAAGATAAATATCTTCTTTATTTTCTTTTTTATTGGCCATGTTAATAATATAGAATTATTCTAATTGATTATTGTATGAATGATTTTATACTTAGTTATGATAAATAATTTATAAAGTAATTAAGCATTATTTATTATTTTACTGTATAATCTATTATAGATATATAAAAAACTTTATCCTTTGAAATAGGAAGTGCAAATATGAGTGAAAAGTTAGACATCGCGTTAAAATATCATCAAGAGGGACAGCTAGATAAAGCTGAAGAAATTTATCTTGAAATTATAGTAGAAGAGACTAAAAATGCAGAGGCTTTGAAGCTATTAGGAGTTCTATCTTGTCAGAAAAGTAAATTTGATGATGGTATTAATTATTTAGAAGCTGCTATTGATTTAGATGACCAAAACTCTGAATTTCATCTTGTTCTTGGCAATGCTTTTTTGCATAAGGGTGAAGTTGAGAAAGGTGTTATTTCCCTAAAGAAAGCGTCTGAGCTAGATCCTACGAGTTCTGAGATTTTTGCTACTCTGGGTGATACATATCAGAAAATTAAAAATTTTCATGAGGCACTTGCTGCTTACCAAAGGGCAAACGTTATTGAACCCGATAACATCAAGCATGTTATTTGTGCTGGATTGTGTGCAATATTTACAGGTCAGCATGAAACAGCAAGAGAATATCTAGAGCAGGCTTTGGAGAAGGACAATTCTATTCCCCAAATTCATTATGGATTGAGTGTAATTAATGCTGAAGGTGGAAACAAGCAAGAAGCAATTGCTTTAATGAATAAAGCATCAGAGTTAGACCCAGATAATCCAGAGTATAAACGTCTTATTGAGGAATACTCTAAGTAGTTACTTTTATGCTTTTAAATATATTTTGAGAATTTTATCGATAATTCTCTTAATTGAGCATTAGTATCATTACCTTTTCTCCTAATTTGTATCATTTTAGGATACCAAGGTGTTCTTTCCCCCTTGTTTAGCCAGTACCAGCCACAGGAAATTCCATTTGATGGTAAATGCCATATTCTTTTCCCCAGGGCACCTGCAATTTGTGCAGTTGTTGTGCTGGTTGAAATAAGAAAATCACAAGAAGCAATTTGTGAAATTGGGCCATCTAGATCTTTAGAATATTGTATTTCTTTATCAATATGTATCTTAATCCCGAAATAGTTATATACATCTCTTAACTCTTCCTCCTGGGTATTATATTGGGTACTTAATATAACTATTTTCCTTTTCGAATTTTTAATAATCTCAAAGAATGGTTTCCAATTTAACAATTTAATCGTATTTTGTTCGCCATATTGCTTATTTTCACTTCTCCAGGATAGACCAATAATGATGGGGTCTCCATGGTTATTAGAAACCAAATTCAAGTATTTTTGTTTTAGAGTTTCTACTTTATTATTATCAGGGATTAAATATTGATTATTATTTAAAAATTCTGAATCATTGGTTCTTAGGAATTTAGATGTATCAAGTATAGGGCAGGATATGTAATTCTGAAAATTTCTTGATGAAAGATCAGGATTGTCTTTACTTAGAATATCTACATTTGGAAATGATCTTTTAAAAATTGTTAAAAGCCTTTCAGAACATAAAAGAGTTAATTTACTAACATAATTATTAAGATCATTTATAAGGCCTGCTTGAAGTATCTCGTCTCCTAATCCTTGTTCTGTCCACGCTAAAACCTTTTTATTATTTAATATTTCATTGTCCCATAATTTAGAATTAGTCTTGGGTCTATTTTTTTTTATACTTTCTTGGTAATTCCTAAATTCATAATGTTTCCACCCCTTTTTAAAAGATTTTTCAGCAAGCAAGACAAGCCCTAGATTAACATTTGCATTTATATGTTCGGGGTCTACGCTAATTATTTTTTTAAAATATTTTTTAGCTTCATCATAATTCTCCATTCCTCTAAGGATATAACCAATATTATTTAAGATTGATAAATCATTTTTGTATTTCTTTATTATCTCTTTATTAATTGATAATGCTTTATTAAGTTTATTATTTCGAAGATATGATTCAGCTCTAAGTATTTCAATTTTTTTGTTATTTTTATATTTATTAGATAATTTATCTAATAATGTAATAGCTTTGGTATATTTTTTTTTATATAAATGTATTTTTGCTATTCCTAGGGTTGCATCAATAGAATCAGGATTAATCTTCAATACTTTTTTAAATTTAGACCCTGCGTTGAGATATTCTTCTAATTCAGTTAGAAGTAAGCCTTGATTTATAATTATATCTTCCGAAAAGACTTTTTCTATTCTTTCAGCTTCTTCATAAGCTTTAATAGCTTCTTGAATCCTCCCCATACCTTTAAGACATTCTGCATAAATTGTATAGGCTGAAGAGTTTTTTGGGGATAGATTTATTGCCCTCTTAGAAAATGATAAGGCTTCTGTTTTTTTCCCCATTTTAGTTGAGATTAAAGCTAGGTTATAAAAGTAATCATCTCTTGGGGGATTATTTTCAGAGACTTTCTTAACAAGCTTATATGCTTCATTAAGCTTACCAAGTTCAAATTTGACTAAACCTAAAAGATAATTAACTTCCGTATTTTTTTTATCGACATGAAGTATATCTTGATAAATAGCCTCTGCTTCTATTAACTGTCCATTTGAATGGAGATCATATGCTTTTTTTATTTTATCCTTAAGGTTATCCATAGACCCATATTCTTATTATTCATAAACTGTTTTATTTTAACTTCTGATTACATCCCTCTTTTACGTCTTGGCTTAACTTGATTTCCTGTTACCAGTGTTACAACATGAGCAAGTGTCGCGATGAAGATTAATGCAAAAAATATTATTAACAGTCCATAATTCAACATTCTTGGTTTTGCTGGGTCAGGAGGCTGTTTAGCCTTATGATAGAAATATAATATGATACCTATTTCTATGAAAAGAAAAATTAATGTAATGATTAGTTCTATTTGCATTTTATTTTTTAGCCAAGTATTGGTTTAATTTTAAAATTATCAGT
>NZGX01000078.1 GCA_002691085.1 Rhodospirillaceae bacterium
TATCAAATTTTATCTAATTTCATTTAAAGAAATAAAAATTTTATAATTCTTTATTATTGTGTTAGATAATATTTTGATAAATTAAAATACCTTATAAAAAAGAATATTAATTTTAACTGAATTGAACTAATGAAAAGTGATTATGTAATTATTGGAGGTGGCTTAGCAGGCATCTCTACACTTTATGAACTTACAATTCGGGGACATGAAGTTGTTCTTTTAGAAGAGAAAGATGATGTAGCACTTGAGACAAGTTATGCTAATGGAGGAATGCTTACACCATCAATGGCAGACCCCTGGAATAGTCCAGGAATTGCAAAGCATTTGATAAAATCATTAAACAATCAACACTCTGCTATGAAACTTCATCTAAGCGCCTTACCAGGAATGGCATTCTGGGGTCTTAAGTTTTTAAGAAATTCAACAAAGAAAAGATATTATGCTGCTACTAAAGCTAGTTTTGAACTAGCAAAATTTTCTTTGAATAGAATAAATGAACTAATTGAAGAACTTAATATACAAAATGATCATAATAAAAAAGGGACTATGAAGGTTTTTACAAACAATCAATCTTTCTCAAATCAAATAAAAATAGCAAAAATGCTATCAGAGCTGGGACTTAATTATAGTCCGCTTAATAACCATGAAACAATAAAAGTAGAACCCCTTTTGTCAAATACCAAGGAAAAAATAATTGGTTCAATTTATTATGAAGATGACTGCTCTGGAGATGCAAGGTTATTTACCAAAAAATTAGCAAATGAGTCAGTAAAATTAGGAGCTAAAATTTTTACAAAAACAAAAGTTGAGAAAATAACAAGACATAAAAATAAAATAACTGGATTAGAAACAGCTAATAAATTTATTAGTACATCTAATATTATAATCGCGGCAGGAAATAATACTCCTATTTTGACGAAACGTTTTGGCTTAAACCCAAGTATAAAACCGGTGAAAGGATATTCACTCACTTTTGAATTAAATGGAAAAAACCAACTACCTCGTATACCAGTCATAGATGATAGTATGCACGCTGCTATTGTCCCTCTAGGCAAAAGATTAAGGGCGGTAGGAACAGCAGAACTCGCAGGTTTTGATAAGTCTATACCTAACGAAAGAATAGACAACCTAAAGTACCTTTTTAAAAGGCTATACCCAGACCTAAATGAAACAGTAAACTGGGCAAATGTAAAACCTTGGGCAGGGTTAAGACCAATGAGTGCAGATAGTCTTCCATTTATTGGTAAAGTAAAAAATATTAAAGGGCTATGGATAAATTCTGGTCATGGTCATCTTGGTTGGACCATGAGTTCAGGATCAGCTATTTTAATTTCTGATTTAATAGAAGGAAAAAAACCATCTATCGACCCATTACCCTATAGAATTTATAGATAAAAAAATAAGTTAAAAAGGGCTGGTTCAGCAACTTAATAATTGAGGGGAAAATTAAGAAACTGAACCAGTTGGGGGTAAAACAAGATTAAAAAACTCTCCAGAATATTTATCTAGTAAAATCTGGGTATGCTTCTAATCCAAGCTCAGATTTATCCAAGCCAAGCTCTTCTTCCTCTTCAGTTGGGCGAAGTCCAATTGTTAAGGATAATCCGTACCAAACTATTCCACTTGCTATAGAGACAAAAATACCAACTGCGATAATCCCATAAAGCTGGGTCATGAAGCTACCTGCACCAAATATACCCACTGCAAGAGTACCCCATATACCTGCAACCAAATGAACAGGAATAGCCCCTACAACATCATCAATCTTAAATTTATCGAGAATGGGAACTGCAAAGACAGCTAATGCTGATCCAATAGCACCGACAATAATAGATGTGAGATGGTTCTGCAGGTCAGGGCCAGCAGTAATTGCTACCAATCCTGCCAAAGCACCATTTAAGCACATAGTGAGGTCCATTTTACCGTAAAAAACCTGAGACAAAATCATTGCTGTAATCACTCCTGCAGCAGCGGCTAGGTTTGTGTTTACGTAAACAATAGAAATAGCAGTCGCATCAAGTGCACTTCCAAGTGCTAATTGAGACCCACCATTAAAGCCAAACCATCCAAACCATAAGATAAATGTTCCCAAGGTTGCGAGCGGAAGATTAGCACCGGGCATCGGTTTGGACCCCTCATCTGTGAATCTTCCTTTCCTTGAACCTATGATAATAGCTCCCATTAACGCAGCCCATCCTCCACAACTATGCACTAATGTGGAACCTGCAAAATCAGAAAAACCCATATCAGCTAAAAAGCCCCCACCCCATGTCCAGGAAGCCTGTACCGGATAAATAATTGCACTTAAGAAAACCACAAAAATTATGAAAGGCCACACTTTAATTCTTTCTGCAATTGTCCCCGAAACAATCGATGCAGCAGTTGCCACAAAGACCATTTGGAAGAACCAGTCTGAGGCAACTGAGTATCCACTACTTACAACTGCATTAACTTGTTCAGCTGTAGCATCTTCTGCATTAATTAAGGCTAATTCGTCCGCGGAAGGATTATATAAGAAGCTAAAGGATCCAAAGTAACTCCCAACATCTACATACATCACATTGTATCCTATTAAATAGAAAACTAAACCAGCTGTAGAATAAAGAGCAATATTCTTTAGACAAATTGCAGCAGTATTCTTACTTCTTACTAGGCCTGACTCAAGCATTGCAAAACCAGCCGCCATAAGCATGACCAGAAAACCATGAACCAAAAAAGAGAAAGTGTTGAGAACATACGCTGTTTCATCTGAAACAGACGCGAAGGCAGGAGTATTGATTATAATTATTGAATATAAAAATAATGTTATTGATAAAATTAATTTCTTCACTGTTATTTTCCTCTTAAAAAAAATTTATAGAGCTTCACTACCGGCCTCGCCGGTACGTATACGAACTGCATTACCTATAGGAGAGACAAATATTTTTCCGTCTCCAATGCTATCTGTATTTGCTGTCAAGGATATCGCTTCAATTATGATACCTTCTTGGTCATCATTGACTACTACCTCAATCTTAACTTTTGGTATGTAAGTCACTTCATATTCTGCACCTCGATAAATNTCCTTATGCCCTTTCTGACGACCAAATCCTTTAACCTCTGAAACGGTCATNCCTTGCACTCCATTCTTTATGAGGGCATCATGTACTTGCTCTAGCTTACCTGGTTTGATAATCGCAGTTATCATTTTCATAAAATTATCTCCGAAAATTTTAAGTTAAATTAATATTGGTTAGAAACTTCTTGAGATTGAATTAGAAGCTTCTTGATATTGAAAAGACAACACGACTATCAGCAGCATCAAAGTTTGAAAGGTCTGTATCGATATAACTTATATTTGCATCAAACCAATCGATACTTAGAGTTGCGCCTATTATCCAATCCCAATAATCATCACCAAAACCAGGCTCTACATCATAATAATTTAGGCTTGCATCAAGACTGATCATGTCACTTACTGGTATTGAAAGGCTACTCATTAAATATAACCCATCACCGGTATCACCAAAATTATCAGAGGTATATGCTAGGCCTGCGGAAAATGAGGCCACTTCAAAGTCATAACCGAGAGACCCATAAATTTCCCAGAAATCATAGTTCAAATTACTATTTGCACCAGGATAGATGTAATATATGAACCCAACATCGTAATCTAATCCGTCAAGAGAGCCTGCATAACCGGCATATACATCCAATTCCATACTAGTTTCATCACCATCTCCAAAATTAACATTAGAACCCCATGCCCCTAGATAAAAACCTGTGCCTGAGTCCCAGTCTAATCCTCCTTGAATGGCTGGCTCTTCGCCAGTTTGTGAAATACCTCTAAAACTATAGTCACTTGTTAGAGTTACATTACCAGAAAAATCTCCCACCAAATGGTTGTCTGCCATTGCAGTTATGGAGTTGGTAAAAAATATAAATGATATAAGAAACTTATAAATAGGCCTACGAAACATATTCAGCTCTCCTAGAACGTTTTTTGTTAAAAAATTAGCTCAAATAGTAAAAGCAAAAACTATGCCAGTAGAAATATTTAAAAATATTCTATAAAAAATATTTAACTATATATATCAATGATTTAATAAAATAATCTATGCTTGCGAAATCAAAATTTCTTTATAGCAATTTATATCTGCATATTTTTTATGCATATTTATTTTGATGTCTAAAAAATAGGCAAATACAAAAGGCTTGTAAGCTAAGTTAATTGAACAAGAAAGAGCCACATAAAGGTTTTAACTTTTAGGTGATTAAATTNTATGCAATTTAATTATAAAAAATTAATTTAGAGAAAATTATGGGGTTCTTATAACCAGGTTACGAATTTCAGTCATATCTTCCATCGCAAACCTAATCCCTTCCCTTCCAAGACCAGAATCTTTAACTCCTCCATAAGGCATGTTATCAACTCTATAACTCGGTACATCACCTATAACTACTCCACCAACATCTAAATGATCCCAGGCTGAAAACATTTTATATAGATCACGNGTAAACACCCCGGCTTGTAGACCAAATTTTGAGTCATTAACGCTTGCCAGAGCTTCATTAAATTCAGAAAACTTACTTAACACAGCAACAGGGCCAAATGCTTCCTCTGTGCAAATCTTGGCTTTTGTATCAACACCTTCTAGGAGGGTTGCATCAAGCATTGCACCATCAATTTCACCTCCACATAAAAGTGTAGCACCAAGATCAATTGCCTCTTGAACCCATCCATGCAATCGAGTTGACTCTTTTACGTCAATCATTGGCCCTACAAAAGTATCTTCTTTTCTTGGGTCTCCCGAAACCAACTTTTTAGTCTTCTCAACTAAAAGTTTCTTAAAGGATTCATAAATTTCTTGGTGGACAATAATCCTTTGAACCCCAATGCATGATTGACCTGATTGATAAAATGCACCAAATATTACTCTTTCTACAGCATCATTTATGTCTGTATCATGATCTACTATAACAGCAGCATTTCCACCCAACTCTAGCACAACTTTTTTCTTTCCTGCTTGAGCTTTAAGTCTCCAACCAACANCTGGAGAGCCTGTAAATGATAAAAGCTTAAGCCTTTCATCAACGGTAAATAAATCAGCGCCATCTCTCGAAGCAGGTAAAATTGAAAAAGCACCTTTTGGAAGATTTGTTTCTGACAGAACCTCACCCATAATAATTGCTCCTAGAGGAGTTCTGGATGCAGGTTTCATTACAAATGGACAACCAACGGCAATTGCAGGAGCAATTTTATGTGCAGCTAAATTTAAAGGGAAATTAAATGGTGAGATAAATGAGCAAGCACCAATTGGAACTCTTTTCCAAATTCCTTTATATCCTCTAGCCCTTGGGCTAATATCAAGGGGCTGAACCTCACCAGTCATTCTGNCTGACTCTTCAGCTGCGATTCTGAAAGTATCAATTAATCTTGTAACCTCTCCTCTTGAATCTTTTATTGGTTTTCCTGCTTCTATACATAAAGATAATGCCAATTCATCAAATCTTTCTTGAAATCTTTTTACACAATGCATTAATACTTCTTGTTTTTCGAAAGATGCCATAGCAGCCATTGGCTCTGTGGCAGCATCTGCAGCTTCAATTGCCTGTTCAATTATAATGCTATTGGCTAAAGCGACTTTTGTAGCCACCTCGCCTGTAAATTTATCAGTAACAGCTAAATCAGCATTTGGTTGATAAGCCTCATTTGCAAGATAAAGTGGATATTTTTTCTGAAGACTTTCCATATAAATTTCTTTTTTAATAACCAAATAAATTAATTAAAGTTTTGCACTCAATTCTTTAATATCAATGTTTAAAATCTTATCATTTTCAGAATAGTCAACTGGACAATCAATTAGATGTACACCTGGGGTATTCAAGCTTTTATCAATAATAGATTTTAAACTTTCAGCACTATCTACCCTGTGACCAACTGCACCATAACTTTCAGCATATTTAACAAAATCAGGGTTTCCGAATTCTAGACCCCAGTCGTTAAAGCCCATATTTGCTTGCTTCCATCTTATCATGCCATAACTCGAATCATTTAATATTAGGACAACCATATTTAACTTAAGTCTAACTGCCGTCTCCATTTCCTGACTATTCATCATGAAACCGCCATCACCACAGATTGCGATAACCTTTCTATCAGGATAAAGCATTGCTGAAGCCATTGCTGAAGGCAGACCTGCCCCCATGGTAGCAAGAGCATTATCTAATAATACGGTATTTGGCATGTTTCCAGGATAGTTTCTTGCAAACCATATCTTATAGACACCATTATCCAATGCTATTATCCCATTTGATGGCATAGCCTGCCTTATAAGGCTTACCAAAAAAGGCGGGAAAATAGGGAATCTCTTATCTTCTTCAATGGAAATTGTATGAGCCAATTCTGCTTGGTGATACGAATGTAGCTTATCAAATTCCCAATGACCTTGGGGGATAATTTCTTCTTTCATTTGCCAAATTGCATTAGCTATATCGCCTATTACTTCAACATGTGGAAAATAAACTGGATCAACTTCTGCAGATTTTGTACTGACATGAATTACTTTTGCACTGTCTTTTTCCATGAAGAAAGGTGGTTTCTCAATTACATCGTGTCCCACATTAACTATTACATCAGCAGTTTCAATCGCTCTATGTACAAAGTCACCCTTAGATAATGCAGCACATCCAAGGAAACCAGGATGTAATTCATCAACAACTCCCTTACCTAATTGTGTGGTAACAAAAGGAATATTTGTCTTCTCAATAAACTGCATAAGCATTCTACTAGTCATTGTTCGATTTGCTCCAGCTCCAATGACAAGTAATGGCGAAATACCTTTTTCAAGAAGTTTTACAGCCTCCTTGACTGATTTAAATTCCGCCACGGGCCTTCTCACCATGCTTCTTGAAAGAGGAGAACTGTTTGTTTGCTCATCAGCAATATCTTCAGGTAACTCCAGGTGAACTGCACCTGGCTTTTCTTCCTCTGCCAAACGAAAAGCCTCTCTTACTCTTGAGGGTATATTATCTGCAGAGGCTAGCTGATGAGTATATTTCGTGATTGGTAACATCATATCGACAACATCTAAGATCTGGAATCGACCTTGCTTGGAACTTTTTATTGGTTTTTGACCAGTTATCATCAACATCGGCATTCCGCCTAGTTGAGCATATGCCGCTGCAGTAACAAGATTTGTAGCCCCTGGACCAAGTGTTGCAAGACACACGCCCGCTTTTCCTGTATGTCTTCCGTAAGTTGCCGCCATGAAGCCTGCGCCTTGTTCATGACGAGTTAATATAAGTTTGATTTTTTTTGACCTTGATAAGCTATCTAAAAAATCTAGGTTTTCCTCCCCAGGCACTCCGAACACATATTCCACGCCTTCCTCTTCTAAACAGGATATTAAAAGGTCTGATGCTTTAGTCATTTTTAATTCTTTCAGATATTTATATAATAAATAGGAAGTAACAACGAAAAATTATTTAATTCGTCAGATTCTAATTCATATCCATTATTAGGATAATTTCAGCAAATAAAGAAGGTAAATTTTCGATAAATTTCATGATTTAGGCCAAATTATTGTTATTATTTGACAAAATCAATTTTCATTTTGTTATTATTTACTCTAAATACACCAACTTCACCATGCGAAACTTATACCTAGTTTTCCCTAGATTTTAGTAGAAGATTAGTATCATTTAGGTATTCTATTGAGTGTATCTCATTTTTCTTAGGTGTAAGAAAAATGAGATACACTCAATAAATAAAATATTTATTTTTCCAAGAAAAATAATTACTTATTGGTCGATAAAATCAAGTTTAATTTTATTATTATTGACAGTAAAAGATTTAATGTCTCCATGGTTTAATTGAATCCAATGACCTTGAGTTTTCAGCATATCAATAGATTCTTTGATGGATTCATTATAGTGCTTTTCAAAATCTTTTTTATTTTCATAAATAAAAACGACTATTCCTGTATTTTCACTTATATCAACTCTATATCTCATCAATATGCCAAGTTCATCACCTTTTTCCTTAGCAAGGGTATCTGAATATGAGGAGAGCACTTCCATAGATTTTTTACTCTCAAACTCAACTTTTGATAAACAAAAATACATATTTAATCCTTTTTTTGGATTAAATAATCCAAAATAGATGATGGTGGGCCCGGCAGGACTCGAACCTGCGACCAGACCGTTATGAGCGGCCTGCTCTAACCAACTGAGCTACAGGCCCCACTGATTTACAGATACTTTATGGTATCAATTAAAATAATTCAAAACGAATCTATAGATTAATGACAAAATATATTTATCGTGTAACATTACTTTATACAAGTATAAATCATTGAAAGTAATAGGATATATTTTGTCTTTAGATGAGATTAACAAACAAATCAACCATCATGAATAAAAATACAATTTCAAGACGGACTATTCTCTTATTCTCAAAGTTTATCTTTTTTTTAGGTATATTTGGAACAAAAGATACATTGGGCAAAAATCATTTAGGGAAAAATAATATGGGGAATAATTTATCATTAAAATTAAAAAAAGGTTACGGAGATGGATCAAATGGTCAAATACACTATCGTTATGTTGATTCAAATAAAAAAGATAAGCTACCTCTAGTTTGCCTTCATCCAAGTCCCATATCCAGCATTGTTTACGATAATTGGCTTTTAGAAATGGGAAAGGATCGTTCTGCCATTGCACCTGACACGCCAGGTTATGGCGGGTCTTACACTCCAAATGAACCTCCAAAAATTGAAGACCTTGCAGACTCAATGATTGCATTTTTTGATTATCTTGGTTTAGATCAGGTAGATATCATGGGTTATCATACCGGCTCACTTACTTCAGCTGACTTGGCACTAAGATATCCTGATAGAATTAGAAAAATAATAATGATCTCTGCACCTATTTTTAATGAAAAGATTATAAATGAATATAGCAAAAGGATTTACAATCCCGCCCCTTCCTTTGTCGATATACTTGATCAAACTTCAAAAAATATAAAAGAAAAAGGTAAAGATATGTTTAGAGATGTACCAACAGACGATAGGTACGCAGACTTTAGCATTGAACGTATTAGACACTACAGAACAAGCAACTGGGGGTTTAGAGCTGCTTTTGCTTATAACCTAAAAGAAACTTTACCAAAAATAGAACAGCCCATCTTGATTTTGAATCCTGAAGATGATTTGTGGGAACTCACACCCCAAGCAAAACCATTTCTAAACAACGGACATATACATGATTTACCTGGCTGGACTCACGGTCATTTAGATGCTTATACCCAAGAAATGGCAGTTATTGTAAGAGATTTTTTGGATAATTAGCTCTAACTATCCAAAAAGCTTCTAAGTTTTCTCGACCTACTGGGATGCTTTAATTTCCTTAATGCCTTTGCCTCAATTTGCCGAATCCTCTCTCTGGTTACAGAAAATTGTTGACCAACTTCTTCTAGAGTATGATCGGTATTCATTCCAATACCAAACCTCATCCTGAGAACTCTCTCTTCCCTAGCAGTCAAACTTGCTAAAACTCTTGTTGTTGTCTCTCTAAGATTACCATGTATTGCTGCATCAATGGGTTGAACTGCATTTTTATCTTCAATAAAATCACCTAAGTGACTATCATCTTCATCTCCAACAGGCGTTTCAAGAGAAATTGGCTCCTTGGCGATTTTTAATACTTTCCTAACTTTATCTAATGGCATTTGAAGTTTAGCAGATAATTCCTCTGGTGTTGGCTCTCTTCCAATTTCATGGAGCATTTGTCTTGAGGTTCTCACTAGCTTATTTATAGTTTCAATCATATGCACAGGAATTCTGATAGTCCTAGCTTGGTCAGCTATAGACCGAGTAATAGCTTGCCTAATCCACCACGTTGCATATGTTGAAAATTTATAACCTCTTCGATATTCAAATTTATCAACAGCCTTCATTAATCCAATATTTCCCTCCTGAATAAGATCAAGAAATTGAAGGCCCCTATTGGTATATTTTTTTGCTATGGAAATGACTAACCTTAGATTTGCTTCAATCATCTCTTGTTTTGCTTTTGAAGCTTCTCTCTCACCTTTTTGTACTGTTGATACAACTGCTCTTAATTCAGTTATTGAAAGACCCGAAACCCTGGATATATCTCCAACACCAGATCTAACATCATTTATTTCTTCTGAATAATTATTGGTAAATTCTTTCCACCCCTTAAGAGAAATTTTCTTTACTTTATCAAACCATTTAGGATCAAGCTCACTTCCATAATATTCTTTTAAAAAACTATCTCTCTTAATCTTAGATTTAGTTGCTAATTTAAACAGTGAACCTTCCATTTTTAGCAATGATCTATTTAAATCTCCCATTTGCTCAACTAAGAAATCTATCTTTGAATTATTAAGATAGATACCTGACATTAAATCAATTAAATCTGATTTATATTTTATATATTTCTTATCTAAAGAAGCACTTACTTGGCCTCCCAATTTTATTTCATCTAATCGTTGGTCTTGTAATCGGCTCATTTTTGAATAAATTTTAGAGATTTTTGCAAAAGATGTTGTAAGCTTTGGTAATAATTCAGCCTCCATAGTAGCTAATGAGACACCAGCCTCCTCATTCTCATCGTCAGAAATTTCATCTGACAAACTATCCCCCAAGCCTTCATCATTGTTATCTTTATTATCAGAATCGCCATTCAACTCCTCAGAATTCTTCTTTATTTTACTATCATCAACTACTGACTTCTGCTTTGAACGTTTAAACCCAATTGTTGAAGAAATATTGTCAATAATAGATGGTTGACTAGGAGTATCTGAAACGAATGTATAGCAAGCTTCAAGGTCAACTATATCTCTAAGTAACATTTTACCATCATCAAGAGCCTGATACCAATTTACAAGTGATTCTATGGTAAGTGGATAATTAAAAATACCACCAATCATCATCTTTCTTCCTGCTTCTATCCTCTTGGCTATCGCTATCTCTCCTTCTCGAGATAAAAGCTCAACGGAACCCATTTCTCTCAAATACATCCTTACAGGATCATCAGTCCTACCAACATCAGTTGCTGACAAATTACCTTTTTCAGCAACTTCAGGTGAAACAGCAGTTGATTTATTTTCCTGACCCTCAATATCTTCTTGGTCATCTTCATCAACGACATTAATTCCCATTTCAGATAAAAGGGACAAAACATCTTCTATTTGCTCAGATGACATTTTCTCCGAGGGTAATGCCTCATTAAGCTGCTCATAGGTTAAATAACCTTTTGTTTTACCCCGTTGTATTAATTCTTTAACCAACTCATTAGAAGAATCAATCAAAGGACTTTCATCCGATTTATTTGTGGTTTTAGCTGCGGCCTTGGGAGCCATAAACGCATACCTTTCCTAATCTAAATATTAATTATTTTTGGTAACTTTGAGAGAAAATCAAATTTAATCCAATACTCTTTATATTTTTTAATTATCAAATGAGTTTTTTCCTTCATCAAATAATTGCCTAAATCTCTCGAAACTTGCAATAGATGGGTCCTCAACAAAATCTCCCGAAGCATCTTTTATATGTGACTTAAGACCCTCAATCTGACATAAATGATGCGTATCATCCCACCCCTCTTTTGCTTCTTCTAAGGTTGCCTCAGGTCTTGCAAAAGCTGCATGAACATAAAGGTCTTTAGAAATTAATTTATCAAATTCAGTCCCTAAATCTGAACTAATAAAATATTCTCTGATGAATAACCTATCAACTTTATTATTTTTTGATATAATCTTAAGAATTTCTTGCCTTATGTGATTAAGAATAGAATTTTGAAAATGCATAACTCCAATTCTCTCCTCAATATAATCTAATAGTTCTGGATGATTTATCAAAGTAGAAATAAGAATTCTATGTCTAATATCTCTAACAGAGTCAACTGGCATTACTGAATTTGGAGGTATTTCACCTTGAGAAACATTCTTTTTGTTATTTCTAAAGTAATTATAATATTGTTCATTCATGTACCATTTATATTCGGAATGTACATCTTTATTTTCAATCGTATCGATTAAATTCTTTAATTCAGATTTCACTGCAGCCCTTCTTTCTGGAGTATCAAGAGATCTCCCTTCAACTTTATTGTTCCAAATTATCTCACATAGAGATAAAGAATTAGAAATAAGATTGTTAATCTCTCCAACACCACCTTCTTTAACAATATCATCTGGGTCTTTACCTAAAGGAAGTAAGGTAAAATTAATAGAATAACCTGGCTTTAAAACGGGTAATATTCTCTCAGCAACTCTTAAGGCTGCTTTTCTCCCAGCTTTGTCTCCATCAAAACATAATGTGGGTTCTGGTACTGTTTTCCATAGTCTTTTTATCTGCATCTCAGTTAAAGCTGTACCTAAAGATGCCACAACATTAGATTTACCCTTTGAAACCATAGATAAAACATCCATGTAACCCTCAGTAACAATAAATTCTTTTTGATTAAATGCAGTCTCTCTTGCTAAATTATATCCATACAAAAGAGAACCTTTACTGAAAAGTGGTGTCTCTGGAGAGTTAAGATACTTTGGCTGCCCATTATCTATAACCCTCCCTCCAAAAGCTATAGGCTTTCCATTAAAGTCAAATATTGGAAACATTATTCTATTCCTAAAGAAATCAAAACTATCTCTACCATCAGTTGGTATACCCAAAAGCTTTGCTTCAACTAGAATTTTTTCTGGGAACTTTTTTATCAACTCAAACTTTAGATTATTCCCCTTTGGGGCAAAACCTAGCCTAAATTTTTTGATAACCTCTTCAGTTATACCTCTGTCTAAGAGGTATTTTTTTGCATATTTTCCAGAAAAACCAAATAGTTCATTTTGAAAAAAAGTAGTTGCGCATTCAAGAGCATTATATAGTAATTTCCTGTGGTTTAAGATTCTATTATCTTCTTGAGTGTTTTTGAAAACCTCAAGCCCTGCCTCTAATGCCAGCTTTTCAACTGCTTCGGGAAAACTAAGACCCTCAGTTTTCATAATAAATGTGAAAATATCACCGAATTCACCAGATGAAAAACATTTGTAAAAACCTTCATTATCATTAACAGTAAATGACGGTGTCTTTTCAACATTAAAAGGGCTAAGCCCTAAATACTCTTTACCTCTTTTATTAAGCTTAACTTTTTTCGAAACAACTGATGAAACACTTAGACGATTTCTAATTTCATTTAAATATTCTTTAGGAAAAGGCACTTTTATAAACCAATCAATTAAGTATTAATTATCTATTAAATTAAACGAAATTTTTTTTAACCAACAAACTAGCTTTTCCAAAGTCCATTCTTCCTAAATATTTCTCTTTCAAAAGAGACATAATTTTACCCATATCTTTTAGACTGGAAGCGTTTAACTCAGCTATAGCTTCTTTAACACAAGTATTAATTTCTTCGTCAGATAATTGTTTAGGCATAAAACTGGTAATAACCTTAATTTCTGATTCTTCACCTTCTGCTAGGTCACACCTGCCTGCCTGTTCATACATCGAGATGCTATCCCTTCTCTGCTTAATCATTGACTGAAGCATTGAAAGCACCTCATCGTCCGAAATACCATCAGAATTACCCTTACCCCTTGCTACTATATCTCTGTCCTTAAGGGCAGCAAGAATCAGTCTGATTGTGGCAAGAGTTTTTTGCTCTTTTTTCTTCAGAGCATCCTTCATTGCTGAGTTTAGTTTATTTCGCAGCATTGAATTCACCTTTTTTATTAATAATTCGAAAGCTAACTTATTTTAAGGATGAAATCAAAATATTAAGTTAAGAATAAAAAATAGCAATAAAAAGTATTATAATCAGTAGTTTCTTGAAAAATATCAATTAAAACATAAACAAAA
>NZGX01000079.1 GCA_002691085.1 Rhodospirillaceae bacterium
AACCCATATTAACTAATTTTTTTACTGTTTCAGGGGTTGCCGCAACTCGTGTTTCCCCTTGCCTAATTTCTCTTAGAACTGCTATCTTCATATATAATCCAAAACATTGATATTTACCCCCTCATATGCACTATCAATTACCATTTGTGAAGAGCGCAGTAATAATAATTTAAAGAAAATAATAAAATATTGTAGTTGTCATTGCGATATTGTAGTTGATTAAGCAAAATAAAACAGATTTGAGTTTTATTACGTATAAAGGTTATTAAATAATTATACTGTACTAATTAAATTTAATAGGATTGCATGACTTTGACAGATAAAAACCATTTTCCAGCCAAATATGGCCTATACGACCCACAAAACGAAAAAGACAGTTGCGGGGTAGGATTTATTTGTAACATTAAAGGTATTCCAAGCAGAGATATTGTTGAAGAAGCCAAGGAAATGAACAAATGCATGGAACATCGTGGTGGGGTTGGCTATGAAAAGAATACAGGCGATGGTGCAGGAATTCTTTGCGGCATTCCTCATGGATTTTTTAAATCCAAATTAAAGTCATCACATTCTATTACCCTCCCAGAAATAGGCAAATATGGCGTTGGAAATGTATTTTTACCAACAATGAAAAACGACTACGAACATTGTAAGAGAATCATAGAAAAAAACATAATAGATGCTGGTCAAGAGCTAATATCGTGGCGAGAACTTCCCATTTCGCCAGAAAGTTCTGACATTGGTAACGCTGCAAAAAAAGCCATGCCCAAATTTGTTCAGATCTTCATTAAAAGTTTGGAAATTAATGAAGATGATTTCGAGAGAAAACTTTATCTAATAAGAAAAGGGTCTACCCACGAAATAAGAAAGAACCAAAACATTAACCAAAAATCATATTTTTATGTATGTTCTTTGTCATCAAGAGTTGTTGTTTACAAAGGAATGTTAACACCTAAACAATTGTTTGAATTCTACAATGACCTTGAAGATAAGACTTTCACTTCACATTTAGCAATGGTTCACTCAAGGTTTAGTACAAACACATTTCCATCATGGGATAGAGCACAACCGAACAGGTTTATGAGCCATAATGGCGAGATTAATACACTGTTGGGAAATAAAAATTGGATGAATGCTAGGCAGGGAGTATTAAAATCATCATTATTTGGCAACGACCTTAAAAAACTATTTCCCATAGTTGAGCCAGATTGTTCTGACTCTGGTACATTTGATAATGTTCTAGAGTTTTTGTTGATGTCAGGAAGGACCCTTCAAGAGTCTATCTTAATAATGATACCTGAAGCGTGGCAACAAGACTCCTCAATGAATGCAGAAAAACGTGCATTTTATGAATATAATTCCTGTCTTATGGAGCCATGGGATGGACCTGCATCAATTGCATTCACTGATGGAAAATATATAGGAGCTGTCCTCGATAGAAATGGTCTCAGACCAAGTAGATATTACCTTACTAAAGACGACAAATGCATAATGGCTTCAGAGGTTGGTGTTGTTAAAGTAGATAGTAAAAATATTTTATCTAAGGGAAGACTGCAGCCAGGAAAAATATTTTTAATAGACTTTAAAAAAGGAAAAATGATTGCTGACTCGGATATAAAGTCTGAATGGTCAGAGTCTAAGCCATACAAAAAGTGGTTAAATGAGCAAAGGGTTGAGTTAAAAGAATTTGTTGATAAAGAAGAAATAAAATATTTTTCTCCAAATACCATTCTAAATAGAATGAGGGCTTTTGGGTATACATCAGAAACTCTTCAGATAATGCTTCTACCTTTAGTTAAAGAGCTTAGAGACCCACTTGGTTCTATGGGTAATGATACTTCTCTTGCTGTAATGTCAAGCAAGCCAAGAATGTTATATGATTATTTCAAACAAACATTTGCTCAGGTTACAAACCCTGCGATAGACTCAATCCGTGAAGAAGTAATTATGAGCTTAGAGTGTTATATTGGTCCTGAGAAAAACCTCCTCAAGGCTACATCTGAAAATGCAAATAGGTTAAAAATAACACATCCCATATTAAGTAATAGCGAACTCGATGCAATCAAGAAACTTAAATTTAAAAACTGGAAATCTCTAACAATTGATATAGTGTTTCCAAAAAACTCTGGGAAAAAAGGTTTAGAAAATTCCTTAAGAAAAATATGTGAAGAAGCATCTCAGGCAATAAAAGACGGCTATCCTCTAATCATATTATCCGACCGTAAAATAGACAAAAAGAACGTGCCTATCTCATCATTATTAGCCTTAGGTACTTTACATCACTTCCTTGTTAAAAATCATACTAGGACGCAGGTTGGGTTAATATTAGAAACAGGTGAAGCAAGAGAGGTACATCATCACTGTCTTCTTATTGGTTATGGTGCAGATGCAATAAATCCCTACCTAGCTTTTGAGGCATTATGGGACGCAAAACTCAAAGGTGAACTATCTAATATCTCACATATAAAAAACGAAATTGATCTTATCAATTCCTACAAAAAAGGAACTGGTAAAGGAATTTTAAAAGTGATGGCTAAAATGGGAATATCTACTTTACAATCATATAAAGGAGCCCAGATCTTCGAGGCAGTAGGTCTTTCAGATGAGATTATATCATTAGCTTTCACAGGAACTGCCAGTAGAATTGAGGGAATAGGACTCGACGTACTCGCAAAAGAAATGCAAAAACGTCATGAGATGGGATATTCAGATAGAGAACAAAATATATATATTTTACCAAACCCAGGAGATTTTCATTGGAGAAAACATGGTGAAGTTCACATGTGGGATCCTAAAAGTATTTCTGATTTACAAAAAGCTGCAAGAAATAATGATGAAAATGCATACTGGGAATTTTCTAAACACGCAAACGAAGAAACAACCAGAAATGCTGCTCTAAGAGGACTTCTAAATTTCAAAGCCAAACAAAATGATAAAACTTTAGATATAAATGAGGTAGAAAGTGAAAAAGAAATTGTAAAAAGATTTGCAACTGGTGCTATGAGTTTTGGATCAATTAGTGCTGAAGCCCACGAGACTCTTGCAATTTCAATGAATAAAATTGGGGGCAAATCTAATACTGGTGAAGGAGGAGAAAATCCAGATAGATTCAACACACTAAGTAACGGTGAGTCAAAAAGAAGTGCCATAAAGCAAGTTGCAAGCGGAAGGTTTGGAGTAACAATCGACTACCTAACCAATGCCGATGAGTTGCAGATAAAAATAATACAAGGGGCAAAACCTGGAGAAGGTGGAGAACTTCCTGGTCACAAAGTTGATGAAATTATTGCTAAGCTTAGATACTCAACCCCGGGAGTTGGTCTAATAAGTCCCCCACCACACCATGATATTTACTCTATTGAGGATATGGCTCAGCTTATCCATGACTTAAAAAACTCAAACCCTAATGCAAGAATTAGTGTAAAACTAGGAGCTGAAGTTGGTGTGGGAACTGTAGCAGCTGGTGTTACCAAAGCAAGAGCTGACCACATTGTAATAGCTGGAGACTCTGGGGGAACAGGCGCTTCTCCCTTAACATCAATAAAACATGCAGGTGTGCCATGGGAGCTCGGGATAGCAGAAACACATCAAACACTCGTAATGAATAACTTAAGATCAAGGGTTGTTCTTCAAACTGATGGTCAATTAAAGACCGGAAGAGATGTTGCGATAGCAGCTTTACTTGGAGCGGAAGAATTTGGATTTTCTACTGCACCATTAGTTGCTCTTGGCTGTATAATGATGAGAAAATGTCATTTAAACACATGCCCAGTTGGTATAGCGACCCAGGACAAAAGCCTTAGAAAAAAATTTACTGGACACCCCGACCATGTAATTAATTATCTCTTCATGGTAGCTAAAGAGCTAAGAATGATTATGGCTTCATTAGGTTTTAAAAAATTGAATGAAATGATAGGACGAGTTGACTGCCTTGAGATCAATAAAGATAATCATCACTGGAAAATTAAAGGTTTAGATTTATCTAAAATATTAGCACCCGCAAAAGAACCAAATGACTTTCTTGGACATTATGCAATTCATTCACAAGATCACGAACTAGAAATGGCATTAGATAACAAACTAATGAAATTATCTGAGCCTTCAATTAATAATGGAAAAAAAGTTTATCATGAGATGGAGATAGTTAACACTAACCGAGTTGTTGGTGGGATGTTATCAAACAAAATAGTTAGAGAAGTTGGGCCGAAAATGCTTGCGGAGGATACTGTTCATTTCAAATTCAATGGCAGTGCTGGTCAAAGTTTTGGTGCTTGGCTTGCAAAGGGTGTTACTTTTGAGGTAGAAGGTGATGCAAATGATTATGTTGGAAAAGGGCTTTCCGGAGGTAAATTAATAATATATCCACCAAAAAATAGTACCTTTAATGCAGAAGAGAATATAATTATTGGGAATGTAGTTCTATATGGAGCTACAGGAGGAAAGTGCTTTTTTAGAGGACAGGCCGCAGAGAGATTTTGTGTAAGAAATAGTGGAGCAGTTGCAGTAGTTGAGGGTGTGGGAGACCACGGATGTGAATATATGACTGGCGGTAAAGTTATTATACTTGGTAATACTGGTAGAAATTTCGCAGCAGGTATGAGTGGAGGAATAGCATATATTTTTGACGAGGATAAAGACTTTTCTTCTAAATGTAATATGGAAATGGTTATTCTAGAAAAATTAAATATTGACAATGAAATAATTGAATTAAAAGAAATAATTAAACAACATGCTGATCTGACTGGCTCAACTGTAGCGATAAAATTGTTAAATAATTGGGAACAATCAATTTCAAAGTTTATAAAAGTATTGCCAATTGATTATAAACGATTCCTCGAGAGTGAGGATAAAGTTGGCAGTGCAGCTTAACAGTATATAGTTTAATACTTTCTAATCTTTTTTTTTTGGTAAATAATTATGGGAAAAATTACTGGCTTTATGGAAATTGATCGTTCAACTGAGCCGTATAGGAAAGCAGATGAACGTATCAAAGACTTTAAAGAGATATATACAGATCATAACGAAATACACTTAAAGAACCAAGGCGCAAGATGTATGGATTGTGGAGTCCCATTTTGCCAGTCTGATGATGGTTGTCCAATTCACAACCTCATCCCAGAGTGGAATGATCTTGTATATCAACACCAATGGAGGGATGCATTAGATCGACTCCATGAAACAAATAATTTTCCAGAATTCACTGGAAGAGTTTGTCCTGCGCCATGTGAAGGAGCATGTGTTCTTGGTATTACAGACCCCCCAGTAACAATTAAGAATATTGAAATGGCTATTGTGGATAGAGGGTTTGAAGAAGGCTGGATTAACCCAACCTTCCCAAAAAATAGAACTAATAAAAAAATTGCAATAGTAGGTTCAGGTCCTGCTGGATTAGCAGCAGCAGACCAATTAAATAAAGCAGGTCACAATGTTAGTGTCTTTGAGAGAGAAGATAGAGTTGGCGGTCTTCTTATGTACGGCATACCAAACATGAAACTTGAAAAAGAAGAAATAGTTAATCGTAGAATAGAGATAATGAAGAAATCAGGAATTAATTTTATAACTAACGCAAACATAGGAATATCCAGTAAAAATGGATTTAATACAGATTCAATCTTGCGAGAATACGATGCATTATTACTTGCTACGGGAGCCACCACACCGAGAGATTTAAATATACCAGGAAGGGACCTTAAGGGTGTTCACTTTGCAATGGATTATCTAACTGCAAATACAAAAAAAGTTTTAGATTCAAAGGTGGATAATAACTATATTTCTGCAAAGGGAAAAAATGTAATTGTAATTGGCGGAGGCGATACTGGAACTGATTGCATTGGTACAGCATTGAGGCAGGGATGTAAGAGTCTTGTTAATTTTGAATTATTACCCCAACCCCCACAATCAAGAGCAGACAGCAACCCATGGCCAAGCTGGCCAAAAATTTTGAGAACAGAATATGGCCACGAAGAAGCTATTTCAAAATTTGGTAAAGACCCAAGGTCTTATAAATTATCCTCAAAGCAATTTTTAGGTGATGGCAAAGAGAACTTAACTGGTATCATCACAGAGGAAATACAATTAGTTAATGGTAGAATTATTACTCTACCTGGAACTGAAAAAAAATGGAAGGCAGATTTAATATTTCTCGCTATGGGTTTTTTAGGACCTGAGCATGGTTTGTCAGATCAACTTGGTATTACTTATGACGAACGATCTAATTACAAAGCAAATTATGGAGAATATAAAACAAATATAAATAAAATTTTTGCTGCAGGCGATTGCAGAAGAGGACAAAGTTTGGTTGTAAANGCTATTAATGAAGGCAGAGAAGCAGCCAGAGAAATTGATATTTTTCTTATGGGAGAGACACAGCTACCATAATTAGTAGGATGCTCCATCTTCAAATTCTAGATCTCCGTATTGCTTTAGATGATCAGGTAAAATTGGTTTATAATTTGTATCAAATGAATATTTGATTTGTTCTTCACCCCATACATTAACATGTCTCCCATATTTGAATCTTATGAGCGAAAAAGCCCCCTCNCTCGTTCCAAAAGGACCATGAGGTATATTTTCAGGCCTCCAAAAATATGCTCCTTTAGACATTTTTCCGTAAGGACCTATATAACTACCAGATATTATAAATGTTTCTTCTACACATGGATGTGTAAGGGTTGGGCATAACCAGTTATTTGGATAAATATGTGGAGGTGTAGAAAAAATAAAAGTACCCTGCTGATCAAATTCCTTATCCCATTTTAATACTTTTCTTTTATTACCCATCCAATCAAGTGCAGGGTCATTAGTTGCAGAGTCCCACTTCATGTCTAATGTATTAATGTATTCAACTAGGTAACTTTCATCAAATGACTCATCAGTATTACTTGATAATGGTTTTGAACTAAAAAAAGTTAGAGCAACGCAACCATTTGGAGAACAAAAATGCTCTCTAGGATACCCCCTTGGTAGGTTTGCGTATGAGTCTTGGTTATAAATTTGATTATTTATTTCCAAAGAACCATCAAGAATATAGAATTCTTCATCAGCTAAAATAGTTTTCTTACTTTGCTGAGACCATCCCGGTGGATATTTAATTATAACTGACGCATCCCCAGCCTCTTCATCTATACTTAATATCTTAGAATACACCCCATCTCTAGAACCTCCATATAGCCCAGACTGCCATTTAAGTTTTTGTGCAAAAATAAATTCTATCCATGGTCTCGACATATAATCACCAAAAAGAATCTACAATAGTCTTTCTTGAATATATTCTTTGTAATCTTCAACTGGCTCTTTCCAGTTTTCAATATCGAATATCTCAGGAGTTTCCTTCTCAAGTCCCCGAAGGTATTTATCAGGAATTTGATCAAGTGAACTAACTTTTGTTCCATATGCTCTTCCCCAAGATCTTCCGTCAACGCCCCCTAACCCAAGCCATGGATGAAAACTTACTAAATTTTGGAATTGGATGTTAGATTGAACATTTGAAATTGATTTATTAACTACATCCTGAAGGTTTGCAAAGAAGACATAATGTGAGTCCCAATATATTATATCTCCCGATGACTCTTCAGGAAATGCTTTAGGCGTGATAGGATTTGGAAATGAAAATGCTGAGGCAGTTGGTAACATTACTGTATCACCAAATACTTGAATCTGCATTGGCTTTGGTTTCAATGTTGCCCCTGCTCCAGTAACTATACCATCAGGCCCAATTTCAACGCTGAGAGGACCTCCTAAAAATCTCCATGGTTTTCTCTTCTTTTTCGTAATAGGATTTACAAATTCCTCAAGAACTTCATGAGAGTCAAATTTTGTGTAAATGCCTGCCTCATATATAGTAGCCCCATAGTTTCCATTCTCTAGAGGTTTCCAATAACCAACATTTAAATTACTCATTGTAACAAGCGGAACCAAGTTTCCTTTATGAGTATATGCATAAATATGTAATCTAAAAAAAGAATATACTTTTTCATTGCCCGAGGAGCCTTTGACTGCTGCTTGAATTCTAGCTCTTTCTGCAGGATCTCCCCAATTCAACGAGCTTGGTAAATTATCATGACTAGCTTGAATTGGTGAATCTGCAAGTGAAGATGAGGCAGCAGCTAAACCAAAAAGAAATGTATTTCGCCTGCTTATTACTGGAATTTTTGTCATTAGATCCTCCATAAATATTAGAAACTGATATTAAATAATATTCTCTAAGTCATCAATTAGTTTAATTATAGTATTCACCCCTAGCTTCCAAAATTTTGGGTCAGAAGTATTTAAATCAAATGGCTTTAGTAATTCATTGTGCCTAAGAGTCCCGCCCGCTCTAAGCATATTAATATATTTCTGTTCAAAACTATCAACTCCTTCAGAGGCATATACATCATATAAAGAATTTACTAAACAATCGCCAAAGGCATATGCATAAACATAAAAAGGTACATGAATAAAATGGCTAACATATGACCAATAATATTTATATTCCTCTTGAAAATTAAAGACTGGTCCTAAACTCTCTCTTTGAACATCTAACCATATTTTACAAATTTTTTCTAACGAAACTTCTCCTTTAAGCCTTTGATTATGAAAAATTGTCTCAAACTCGTGAAAAGATATTTGTCTGACAGTGGTATTAAGCATATCTTCAATTTTTCCTGAGAGCAAAACCCTTCTGCTTAAATTATTTTTCTCCCTACGAAGCATATGTTTAAAGGTAAGCATTTCTCCAAAAACAGACGCTGTCTCTGCAAGTGTAAGTGGAGTTGAGCACTGAAGAGCACCTTTGTTTGATGCAAGAACTTGATGAATCCCATGGCCAAGCTCATGCGCCAAAGTCATCACATCTCTTGTTGAACCAAGATAATTTAGAAGTATATAAGGGTTAGCTGATGGGACTGTAGGGTGGGAAAAAGCTCCTGATGCCTTTCCTTTTGAAGCTGGTGCATCAATCCAATTATATTTAA
>NZGX01000080.1 GCA_002691085.1 Rhodospirillaceae bacterium
ATTTTTGCTATTTGTTCCGGTTTAAGGTCTGGCCTAATGGGACCTGCAGATGGCGAAGCTTTTTTTATTTCCGCAATGAGGGCATACCCATTGTTAGAGTATTTCTCTAGTTGTTTAACAAAGTCCCTTGCTAAAGGAGCGGCAGTGGCTCTTTCTTCAACTTTTTCTATAGGTATGCTTTTTTTTAAATCAGAGTAAAAAGCAATTCTATCATTGCATATTTTTTCAAGAGCATTACTCATATTTAATTTTTATTCGAAATTATTTGTAATTTATTAAGAGCATTCTTAGCAGCTCCACTATCTATGGATTCTGATGCAATCACAACTCCTTCGGTTATATTATCTACTTTATTTGATATCATCAATGCTGCAGCTGCATTAATTAATACAATATTTCGGTAAGCATTTTTTTCACCATCAAGTAAATTTAAGATAGCTTTAGCATTGTATAGAGGATCGCCCCCTTTTATTTCTGTGATTGGGCTGGTTTTTAATCCAGCATCTAATGGGTTTAGGGTAAAATTGGTAATTTTATTATCCTTAAGTTCACAAATTAATGTATCGCCAGATATTGAGATTTCGTCCAAACCATCTGTCCCATGAACTATCCAAGCTCTTTCTGAGCCTAGGTTTCTTAATGATTCTGCTAGTGGCACTAACCACTTTTCATCGAAAACCCCTAGCAATTGTTTTTTTGCATTCGCAGGATTTGATAATGGACCGATAATATTGAAGATTGTTCTTATTCCGAGCTCTGATCTAACTGGGGCTACGTTTCTCATGGCTGAATGATGATTTTGGGCAAATAAAAAACCGATATTTGCATTTTTTAAGCAATCTGAAATATTATCAGGTGTGCAGTTTATATTTATATTTAAAGCTTCTAAAACATCTGCTGTCCCTGATTTTGAAGAGGCTTTTCTGTTTCCATGTTTAGCAACTGGAATTCCGCAACCTGCAATAACGAATGAAACAGCTGTGGAAATATTGTACGTTCCTAATTTATCTCCACCTGTTCCACACGTGTCTATAGAGTTATCAGGTGCAGAAACTGAAAGACTTTTTCTTCTTAAAACTTTTGTAGCCCCTACAATTTCAGATACGTTTTCACCTTTAATTGATAAAGCCGTAAGTATTGAAGAAATTTGAATATTACTCAAATTACCATCCATTATTTCAGTAAAAAGATTTTCACTTTGTACTTCTGATAAGGAATCTCCTGATATAATAGATTGTATAGTTGATTTAATATCTATCAATTTTTTGTTTTCCTATATAAGGTTTTTCTTTAGTTATGTTCTATTAAGAAAGTTTTTAATAACTTGATGGCCAAATTCTGAAGCAATAGATTCTGGGTGAAATTGCACCCCATACAATGGTAAGTCTTTGTGAGCTAATGCCATTATAATACCGTCATTTGTTTCTGCAGTTATCTGCAAATGATTAGGAAAAGAAGATCTTTCAAGTATCAAAGAATGATACCGTGTTGACTTGAATCTTTTTGGAATATTATTAAACATCTCATGAGAGTTATGGCTTACCTCGCTTACTTTACCATGCATGGGCTTAGGTGCTTTAACAACCTTCGCCTTAAAGACTTGACCAATTGTTTGAAAACCAAGGCATACTCCAAAAACTGGAATTTTATTCTTTGCAGCTGCTTCAACTAGTTCAATAGAGATCCCAGCTTTATCTGGATTGCATGGACCGGGAGAGAGTATTAAGCCATCAAGTTTTTTTCTTAATACTTCAGCAACTGAAATTTTATCATTCCTAGCTACTTCAACCTCGGCTCCCAGTTCACTGAGATAATGCCATAGGTTAAAAGTAAAGCTATCGTAATTATCTATAAGAAGATACATTCTTATAATCTCAATCAGGATTGAACAATTTCAAAAATTTCACCAACGGCACCTCTAAGCATAAACCCATTTGGTCTTTTATTTACTTGATTTGGCAATGCACCCTCAGCAATTGGCTTTATTCCAGATTTGTAGCACATTTCTCTGCATTTTGACAAATCATCAACTCTTATAGTTAGCATTGCTAGACCAGTTTTATCCAAAGCACATGGGTAAATTACTCCTGAGCTTGCTTTAACTTCCCAAACCTCGATTGATACACCACTCGCCAAATTTCCCCAGAGAAAATATGTTTCTTCAGGTGCTCCAATAAGTTCGTTTGTATTTTTTTGATAACATTCCATTTGCGATGTTCTTTTTAGACCTAGGGTTTTTTCAAAAAAATCGTTTACTGGTCTTTGATCTAAACTTGTTATAGCGGCATTAGAGAAACCCCCATGTAAACCAGGAAAGTCTCTTTCAGGCCTATCGCTTCTTATGTTGGCTGTAAGAAATAGTTGTTCACCCCCAGGACCAAAAGGTGAGTAGCTCATCACATCTATATCCCTTTTCCACATAGTGTTTCTAAAATAGTAATACCTGGGAGGTGAAATCATAGGAACTTTTGCAGATTTAAGTGTGTGGTATGACATCGCAGGATCTTTAGTGCTTCCTTCCATAACGAGAAGTCCTGGGTCCATTGGTCCAGATTCAGGTCTTGGGCGAATTGGTGATGCTGAAGGTGAGGCCTCTAAAATACGTACTGCTGCACTTCTTGGTGACTCTGGCATTGTTAATAGAACATGTCTCCTGTCCGAATGACCAATCCCATCAATTGAAGAGACATGTTTTGGCAAATATTTGTCTTCAAATACAGTCATGCCGATAACATCTCTATAAAATTCAATGCTCTTATCGACATCTTTAGATATGGTTGTAAATGTGATTATCTTGGCATTAAGAGGATTAGACCCCTCTATGGGAGAAAAAGCCTCACCTTTTGATTGTATATTCTGATTTTTTTCCTTCTCGTTTGCTATTGTCTGTCTAGAAAGTATAGATGCTCCTATTCCAGATGATATTGTGACTGCAGTTTTTATGGCTGCCCTTCTATCTATTCTATTTTCTTTATTTATAGCCATTTAATTTTCCAGTTTTTAAGGTTATAATCGAACTTAAAGGAGTAATTATAATGTTTGAATCATCAAGTTTAGTCAACTCAGCCCTTGAACTTTATAAAAGTTTTAGAGATTTTGTTGGAATTAAGGATGCAATTGCTAATAATTCTCATCAATTACTGTCTGAGGATATAGAACCAAGAGGAGCAAGGGGGAGGTTAGAAAGGCTTCCAACTTTAGAAGCAGAGGGAAGAGATGATTTCTTGACTGGTTTTAGAAATTGGAGAGGTTCAACTGTTCAACTGGCAGCACGAAATAGATTTAACAAAATATTGTCTGAGTCAGGTTTAAATCCAAAAGATGATATTCCACTTGAAAAAATTCATTCTATTATAGAAAATGATCCTGTAGTTGGTGCTGAAGGTCTCATGAGGATTTACAGTCAGAGATTTGCTCACAGAAACTTCTATTTATCATTCGCAGATGAGGCAGATAAATATTTAGAGGAGATGGCCAAATATGAGAAGTTAGGTCCAGGCTCTATTCAGCTAGATCCTTCTATCAACATACCTGCTTATGCTAAGCATGAAATACATATGCAGCCTGGAGGGTATGTAGGTAATCCTTTTGCTGGACATTTATACCATTATGGAACAAATGCTTTTTATTCTGCGCGAGCTAGAGATAATTACCAAGATCAATATCATGCAAAATTAGCAGAGCAAGTACCAACACCTCATGATAATAAAGTAACAAAAATTCTTGATATTGGATGTGGTATCGGACAATTTGCTGTTGCATTAAAGGAACGTTATCCAGAAGCAGAGGTCTGGGGCTTAGAGGTAAGTGCTCCAATGTTAAGATATGGTCATATGCGAGCAGTTGATCAGAATGTAGCTGTTAACTTTAAACAAGGGCTTGCTGAAGATACAAGATTTGAAGATAATTCTTTTGATATTGTGGCAAGCTATATTATTCATCATGAGATGCCAGCAGATATTTCAAGAGCAATTTTTGCAGAAGCACATAGAATTTTGCGTCCTGGTGGTTTTTATTTCCCAATTGATTTCTTTACCAGTGGAAGAAGAGGTATACCTGGAGCATTTCCAAAATATCAGGAATGGAAAGATCATAGATGGAATAATGAAGTCTGGAGAATGGAATATAAAGGAATGGATTTTGCAGGTGATATGGAAAAGGCTGGATTTAAAGTGTCTCACAATGGTCTTCCAACTTCGCTTGATCCTTACCTAGAAGATAATAGAAAATCTATAAGTAGGAATATCTGTGGAACAAAAATTGCTTAGAGGGTAAAGATGAACAATAAGTCTGAGAATACAATTTCGACAAATATTGCAAATTTTTTTAGAAATGTTTTTGGTGAAGAAGAGAATCAAGGAAAATTTTCTTTTGATAAAGAACCAAGAGGTTCTAAGGGCAGGCTTGAAAATTTACCCCTTCTTGATCTTGAAAGTAGAGATGATTTTTTAACTGGTTTTCGGTTTTGGGGTACAAAGATGGCTGTGCCCGCAGCTGCAAGAAGATTTAATTATATACTTAAAGAAAATGGCCTTGATACTAAATCCATTGAGACTTCACTGGAAGATGTATTTCCATTAATTGAAAATGATCCAATACTAGGTGTAGCTGCTCGATACAGAACAGGTGTGCATGATGTTATGCATAGAAATTTTGATGAAGAATTTAAATCCAATGCCGATATATATTTAGAGGAGATGGAGGGGTTTGATAATATTGGCCCGGGCAAATTAGAGTTAAATACGGACTTGAAGGTTCCTAAATATGCTTCTTACGAGATTCATACACAACCCGGAGGTTATGTCGGTAACCCTTTTGCAGGTCATATTTATCATTATAGTACAAATAATTTTTATCAGGGCCTCAGAGTTTCAAATTACCAAGATGAGCTTCATACAAAGCTAGCTAATCAAGTGCCTTTGCCAGAGGATGGAATTGTTAATCGTGTTCTAGATCAAGGATGCGGTATTGGTCAACTTACTGTTGCCTTGAAAGAAAGATTACCAAATGCAGATGTTTGGGGTATTGACGTTGGCGCTCCTATGATAAGATATGGTCATATGCGAGCAGTTGAGCTTAATGTTGCTGTTAATTTTAGTCAAAGGCTTGCGGAAGATTCAAAATTTAAAGACAATTCTTTTGATATTGTAACATCATATATCTTACATCATGAGCTTCCTGAGGAAATTTCTAAAAAACTTGTAAATGAAGTTAGAAGAATTCTAAGGCCTGGAGGACTCTTTTTTCCAATTGATTTTCAGACTGGGGCATATAAAGGCGCAGAGAGTGCGTGGGCTAGATATATGCAATTTAAAGACCACAGGTGGAATGAAGAAGTTTGGCGCCAGGAATATGGTAACTTAAACCTTCCACAAGCAATGAGTGATGCTGGCTTTAAAGTTATCGAGAAGGGGCCTCCTGCTTGGAGAAGTAAATATAATTTACTAGGTATTAAAGTATAATATCTAAATATTTTTAAAATCATTATTTTAAAATTAAATCCATATTAATATTTTAAATTTTATTTTTATCCTCCTAATGAACAATTATTTTTTTTCTTCTTTGTAAGAATAGTTATTACTAATAAACTTATTAAAACACCAAAAACTTAAAAGGATTTATATATGAGACATTTTTTTCTTTCACTTGTTATACTTTTATTAACTTTTTCGAGTGCAAGTTCACAAGTAAGGAACCTTGAGACAGAATATAAATTTAAGCGCTATCAGCTTGTTTTAGATAACGTCTCATGGGCTGACGCTCGTACAGCTGCACAAGCTGCTGGAGGAGATCTTCTTGTAATTGGCTCTGAAGGGGAAAATACTCATATATATGATTGGTTGACGACTCAGTTGTCTTTTATCCGTTCCTCTACATCCGGTGTCTCTAATGGAGGAGGGGCTATTTATGTCTGGTTGGGTGCTTCTGACGAAGACCAAGAGGGAAAGTGGAAATGGGTTAACGGAGTAGATTTTTATGATGGAGATGGAGCGTCAGGATCGGCGGTTTCAAGCCAGTATAATAATTGGGGTAGTGGTCCTCTTGGAAGTGAACCCGATAATAATGGTGTAGGTGGCCAGGATTATGGAGCAATGGGAATGGAGGCATGGCCAACTTTTGCAGCTGCTGGTCAAGGAATAGGTGAACCTGGGGAATGGAATGATATTGCAGCAACTTCAAGAACTGTTTATGTAATTGAGTTTCCAAGAGATACAACCAATGATGTTGTACTCTCACCAGTTTTTGCTGAGTCTTCTGGGACACAGTCTTATATTCGTATAATTAACCCCACTAACTCAAATGGAGAATTCGCAATGAAAATTGTCGATTCTTCAGGTTCAGTTCTTAGAGAAATTTGTAGATTAGGTGTTAATGCTAATACAGCAGGTCAGTTAAGCATGCGAACAATTGGTTCAGGTTGCGCATTAGCTGAGAGCAGTGCAGATACTTTATCTATAAGTTATACTTCTGACTTTGATGGATATGTTCAGCATGTTGTTTGGAATCCGTCAGGAGGTTCACTTACTAATTTTTCTGTATGTAGTAAAAGTGCATTAAGTGCTAATTATTTGACTAATGTTCATTCATCTAAAATAACAACATACCCAAGTAGGATCTCAGTTACAAATAATTCAGATGTATCAAAATCTTTTCAACTAGATTTTGTTGACTCACAAGATCCTTCATTAGTAGTTGGAACATGGACATCACCTGTTATTGCTTCAAAGGGACACGGATTTTACAGTATCCCTGAAATAGAAAGTGCACTAGGTTATGAAGTCCCTGAGTCAGGTGGTTTTCATTATACCGTTCAATTTAATTCATCCTCAACTGGAGGAACTCTTGGACACTTTGTTGATAATCTTGACGCAGGCGTCGTTACTGAATTTACAGCAAGATGTTCTTCAAGGTAAGTTATCCTCTTTTAACAACCGTGGGATAGGTGATGAGAAAAATTGATAATAAATACGTATGTGAAATTCTAAATTCTATCATGGAATATGAATTGGCGGGTGTCGTTAGGTACACACACTCTTTAATTATGGTTACTGGTCCCTATAGAATACCAATAGTTGAATTTCTAAAGAGCCAAGCAAATGAATCTCTTGTTCATGCTCAGCAAGCAGGTGAGATTCTAACTGGTTTAGAAGGTCACCCAAGTCAAAAAATTGCTAACATTGAAGAGACAAATCAGCATTCAATTAGGGATATTCTTAAGGAAAGTCTCGAGCATGAGACCCATGCTTTAAGTTTATATGTTAAACTACTTGATGCAGTTGAGAATGCTTCTGTATACCTTGAAGAATATGCTCGAAATATGATTGGTCAAGAAGAACAGCATGTAATTGAATTGAAGAAAATGTTGAGGGATTATTCAAGTTAACCATTTATCTTTTAATCTATCTCCCATTTTTCAGAAAATTCTAATCTTTCACCTTTAGGACCTAATGCAGAAAAAACTAGACATCCACAATAAGGTGGATAGTTAACTTTCTTAGGTTTTGAGATAACTTTTGCCTGATGGCTATCAAGAATTGCTTTATAAGTTTTTTGAATATCTTTAACAGTAAACGTAGTCATGCATGCACCGCCGTCAAACTGGTCTTTTATTGGAGGAGAGGAGTCCATTGTTTTTCCAAAAAAACTTCTCATCTCAATGCCACCCATCAACCAGTCAGTGTCACCTTTGTATATTGACATTTGGACTGGTGAATGGCTTAAATCAAGATCCCAAGCATCAAAGAATAAACCTTCTTTCAACATATCATCAAAGTGCATATCCATATTTAAGGTATTTTGGTAAAAATCTCTACTTTCGTCTTCCTTATCGACATCAAGGTGAACATCAAAAATGTGTCCTACTCTATTTGGTGAGTCGGGGAAGGAGTATGTTTCAGGTTGAGTTACAGCCATTGTAAACATCCAATGAGTGAGCCCAGGTCCTATTCCATGAAAGAAAGTATGTATGTTTGCTCCTGCATGCGTAAAGTCTGCTTCATCTACAGGTTTGATAACCTCAAATTGATTGCTTTTTTCTAGTGTTTTGCATAGCCCGACAAGGTCTTCGGTTACAACAATTTCTATACCACTCCAACGTGTGCTCATTGGAGAATTTTTTATTCTATTTCTACCTTTAATGACTCTAATCATTCCAATATCAGAGCCTTTAGATCTATAAATTCTTAGATCATTTCCTGCTGAAGATTTTTTAATTCCCCAAAGTTCTTCATGTTCTTTTGAGATTTCTGATGAACAAAAATTCTCCCAATCTAAATAATTTAATAGTAGGTCTTCTAATTTATCAGGTTCTGTACAAGAAATTGTAACACATGTCATTGAAGAAACTAATGGTACGGTCATATAATTTTTCCTTATAAGGATAATATTTTTAAATTATATGGTAATTTCTATATAAAATAAATATAATTACTAAAGTATCATTATTTTTATATGTTATTAATTATTTACGAAAAACCAAGACGATAATCTCAGCATTAGCTTTTTTGATACTTTTTACAATATAAATGATTAGATTGAATCAATGAGTAATTCTTTACGTCCGCCACATTTAGTTACGGCCACACTGTTTTATAGTGTCTGCATTATGGTTGCAGGTCAGGCATTTCTTTTTACTGTTTTACCGCCAATTGGAAGAGAAATTGGTTTAGAAGACTATCATGTTGGTCTTGTGATGTCAGTTCATGGTCTTTTTATGCTATTTATGGGGCCTATGTGGGGATCAATTAGTGAGAAATGGGGAAGAAGGCCTGTTATTTTTATTGGTGGTTTTATTTTCTGCTTATCAGTGATGA
The DNA here is from genome assembly GCA_002691085.1 of Rhodospirillaceae bacterium. GTDB lineage: Bacteria > Pseudomonadota > Alphaproteobacteria > Rhodospirillales > Rhodospirillaceae. Next base: position 8,814 of record NZGX01000080.1, read on the forward strand.
TATTTGGAATGATTGTTGATGCAGCATTATCAGGAACAATTACAGTGACAATGGTCTTACTTCTTTTTATTGCATCTAGAGCATTATTTGCGTTGGGGGCTGGAGCAGTCACACCAGCGTCTATGGCACTTGCTGCCGATATGTCTTCGCGAGAAATGAGATTAAAAACTCTTTCAATAATGACTGCTGCAACTAGCACTGGAGCAATTATTGGTCCATCAGTCTCAGCATTTCTTTCTATATATGGATTGTCTAAACCATTTTATTTTATCGCTGTCGCAGGGTTATTAATTTTATTAGGGGCGTTATTTCTACTTCCTAATTCACGACACGTATCTTCTAATAAAAGCATTGGTTATAGAGAGCTATTAAAAGGAAATATTTTATATATTGCCTCAGGCTCCTCATTATTTATGATAGGTATTTATGGGGTATTTTCTACATTAGGTTTTTTTGTTCAAGATAGATTCTCTCTCGANCCAATTGACGCTGCTCGTATAATGGGGTTAGGGTTAATGTGTGCTGCTTCAGCTACTATTTTTATTCAAGTATTTGTAATAAGTTGGGTAAAGATTAATCCAAAAGCACTCATTTTAGTTGGAATTATATTTGGTTTAGTATCTGTTGTACTTATTTGGATTTCTCAAAGTATAATTATTTTCTACTTGGCAATGCTAGCTAATGGAATTGGTCAAGGACTAGCAATGCCGGCTATCAACACTTCCTTATCACTGAGTGCAGGTCCTGATTTTCAGGGACGTGTTGCAGGAATTACAACTAGTACACAGGCAATCGCTTTTTTATTTGCACCTGCATCATCTGTTGCACTTTATCAAATGACTGGCTGGGGATCTTTTCTCCTATCAAGTATAATTATTGTATTATCTCTGACAATATTTATTATTATGCCTTCAATTGATAAACAAAGAATTTAAAAGTTATTGCAATATAAGCTAATGGATATATCAACAAAAAAAAATAAGAAAATTATTTCTTTAGTCTCGATGGCGCATTTCTATAGTCATTTTTTCTTTTTTATTTTTCCCCCGTTATTTCCTTTGCTAAAATCTGATCTTGAAGTTTCATATATTGAACTTGGTGGTATAATTGTATTATTTAATCTTATAAGTGCTCTTACTCAATTACCAATGGGTATTGTCGTTGATAGATTAGATGCTCCAAAGTTATTAACCTTCGCAGTTTTATGTCAGGCTGTTTCTTTACTTTTGATCAGTATATACCCATCCTATTTAATGATAATGTTGATGATGATCCCATGTGGCATAGCAAACGCTATCTATCATCCTGCAGATTATACTATTTTGAATAGATCGGTTTCATCTAATGTTATGGGTAGGGCTTTTAGTATCCATACTGTTCTTGGTTTTACAGGAAGTGCAGTTGCTCCTCTTACGATGGTTTATCTTAGTAGTAATTACGGTTGGGAAGAATCACTCATGATTATTGGGGCTGGAGGAATTATTATTTCACTTGTTCTTTATTTAAATATTTCATCATTACTAAATCAGGATGAAGAAAATAAGGGTAACAATGATAATGATAAATCCTTGAGTATTTACGCTATACTACGTTTATTGCTAACTCTACCTATTTTAATGGGTTTTCTATTTTGGCTTTTAAATTCTATTGCACATACTGGTATCTCTTATTTTTCAGTTTCAGCCTTTACACAAATTTATGAAATGGCTTTGTCACAGGCAAACCTTTGCCTAACAATGTTTTTAGCTTTTACAAGTTTAGGAATTTTATTAGGTGGATTTTTAAGTGATAAAACAGGTAGAAATATCTCCATTGCAATTGGTGGGAATTTAATTTCTGGTATTGCTATTATTTCTCTCTCAATTAGTAACTTAAACTTATTTCATATTCTAGGTATTATCAGTTTAGCTGGGTTCATGTCCGGTGTTACTGCCCCTTCAAGAGATTTATTAGTAAGGAATGTTGCTCCAAAAGAGTCAATTGGTGCTGTATTCGGTTTTGTATCCACAGGTCTAAATGTGGGAGGAATATTTGCACCATTCATATATGGTTGGTTTTTAGACTACAAAAGTGCATTATTGGTTTTTATAATTTCTGGTATATGTCAGATATTAATTATAACGTCAGTTATAGGGATGATGCATTCATCTAAAACAAAATATTAATATCTATTTCTAATGAAGGTCTATTTTTTTTGTTGGGTTATTATAGTATTCTAAGTAATTATCTTTAGTTAGTTTTTTCCATATTGAAGGCATATCATCCATATGAAAGACTTTTTTCCCAAAACCTCTAGCGATATAAGCTCCGTCTATAGAATCCATTCCTAACCAATTTGGCCATGTGTTAAAGTCATGGAATGACTGAGTTGAACTCGCGCTCATTACTTCACTATTAGAAACTTCTTTAAATGATCCATGGTAGGTAAACCAATCATTGACCTGTCTTAATGTTGCTTTTTTATTTGTTGGCTCGATCCTAAAGCCATTATCAGCATTAATCCATATATCATCACCTAAAGTCCATGCAGGTCCAATATCACCGTATTCAGTTGTAATTGATCCAGGTATTTGTTTCTTAGAGTCTTCTAATCCCTTAAGATTATAGAATCGGTCTGATATTCTAATTCTAGGTTGTTTAATTCTAACAATTTTACTCGTTATAGGGTTTTTAAAGCTATTTAATATTTTATTATTATCAATACTTGTATAAAAAATTATCGATAATGTTCTAACTATGTATCTATATTGATCAATAGTTTTTACTTGGGATAGAAAACCTACAGGCATATTCCATAGAGGAGAAAATTGCTTGTTAATGAGCGCGTACCTCTTTGCATTTATGAACCAAAAAATTGGTTTTTTGTCAAAGCTAAAACACAATTTTCTATGGATAATATGAAGATCTTCTTGTTTGTCTAGATTTAGATAATTAAAACCATTAGCTTGGCTTTTTTTTGAAGATGCCAAGCTATTTTTAGCTGTATGAGAAATAAGTGGAGTAATTCCAAGATATTGAATTAATTTTCTTCTATGCATAATGGCCTGTCTGATAATTATATATAAGATTGAAAGTTAGAGGTATTGTTTTCCAAAGAAGCTAAATCAATTATTTTTAATAATGCAATCTTATCCTGCGCTCCAGAAATTGCATAGCTGTTGTTTAAAATATATGTGGGTACACCATTTATGCCTTGATTTCTTAATCGCATTGTATCTTTATACAGCAATCTTTTGTATTTATTATCATTTAAGAAATTAATAATTGATTCTTTTTCTATATTATATTTTTTTCCAATCTTGCAGAGTATTTTTTCGTCAGAAATATCATACCCATTGCAAAAATAAGCTGTCATTAAATCCTCAAGGATTTGATGATCCTTACCTATTGTTTCTCCTAAAATAATTAGGCAATGCGAACTAAGAGAGTTAGGAATAGTTTTGATCATCTCAAGATTTAGGTTTAACCCTTCCTGTTTGCCTATTTCATTAACTAATTTAACGCTGTCATTATAATGTTGTTCGGATTTAAATTTTTCTAAAATATAATCAGACTTTTTAATTCCATTTTGTGGAATTGAAGGGTCTAGGAGAAATGGTTTATATGAAATGATCGGCTTTAACTCAGGTCTTTCAGTGAGTGCGTCCTTTAGTCTCTTCAGTCCAATAAAGCACCATGGACAGATTGTATCTAGTATTATTTCAATATGCATATCAAGTTTTATTTTCCAGGATTAACTTATAAATAAAGCTCTTGTAATTTATTACAAAATTTATTATTTGGCCTACTTATGGTTCTTATATTAAGAAAATTTTGAATTTTATCATTATTTTTTGTCTTTAATAATGAATCAAAAAGCATAAGGTTGAGTATATCTCTTTGTGCATTTGATCCACCAATAAGATATGATTTGTCTAAAACCTCTTCTAGTATCAGAATGCATTTATTAAAATTATTTGTTCTATAAGATACTATTGCTTCGCACAGAGTAAAAGTTATAGTTTTACTAATTTCAGTGTATGTATCATTAGAAGAATCTTGATATTTTTTTATATTCTTTAAATAGTCTTTGGCATTATCGATATCGTTAAAGCAGAGACATATCATAAAGTGTATATCGATAAATGCTAAAAGATTATCATCTAGTCTTGTTTTAATTTTATTA
>NZGX01000081.1 GCA_002691085.1 Rhodospirillaceae bacterium
AGGGATTTTTGTGATAGGCAAAGTACATACCCATTTGCTTATTAAACCAGGAGTTGAACATCTAAACTCTCTATTACTTCCTCATTAATGGACTAGCTTGAACAGGATCGGGCTTTACTTGGGTCAACTTTTCTTGCCAATCCTGACGTCTATTATCTTTATCAGAAACTATTTCAATTGTCTTACTGTATGCATCGTTATTTCCCAAAACTCCTACCAACACATTCGCTACATCTGCACGTTCTATGAAACCAGTTTTAAGCCCTCTTGAGCCCTTAATAATTATATCTTGCTTGCCTCCTTCACCTTGGCCTAATCCACCAGGCCTGACGATTGTATATTGGATACCACTATCTCGAATATAATCCTCTGCGAGCCACTTCCACATATGTACATTATCACAGAACTCATTAAGCTTGACCTCAGCAATACCTGCATTAATCGATGAGGTTAAAACAAAATGTTTTATACCATAGTCTTTTGCAATACCTGCTAAATTAACTACGCCTTGATAATCAATATGACGTGAGGAAGTCGGACCACCTGGATCATAACAAGAACCACCAATTGTAGAAATTACATAATCGACACCATCCATGGCCTTCCTAATATCATCCATGATCCTTACGTCTACTTTTACCCATGAAAAACCAGACTCACCAAATGTATCTTTAGCCCTTTTTAGATTTGTGGTAGTTGCTCTCACATTATATTTTTTATTGATAGCTTCTTTGACTGTCTCCCAGCCTGTTAAACCGCTGCCTCCAACAACCAAAACAAGATCCTGGGCTCTAAGATGGGTTGCGTTTGAATAAAATGACAAAATTAGAATAAGACTTTTAAAAAATTTAAACTTCAACAATTTAGAACTCCTTATACTACTTTTTTTTCTCTGCTTTTCGACCAAGAATGATAGCAACGAGACTCCACATAAGAGCAACAAAAGATCCAACAATTGCAATCTGCCCAAGATTAAATCCGGCCGATCGTAATCCATTCTCAATCCATATATTAATCAGGTCAGCCCCCCTATAAATTGATGTATCAACAACATTTTTTGCTTTATACTTTTCATCTCTATTGACAACAGTCCACAACATTTCTCTTCCTGGTCTCGTCAGTGCATAATTACCAGCGCGTCTAAATACCTGTAATGCTAAAATAACTATTAAGACAGGAAAAAAGCTTAAGAGAAAGAATGCAAGAATCATAAAAATTGGCATTATAGCTATTAGAAAGGTCAAGCCAAACTTGCGGGCTAAACGCGTAGTTATAAATATTTGTGTAAAAATTGCCAATCCATTTACAATGCCATCAACTATCGCATAAACAGCGTAGCGTGCCTCGCGGGTCTCAAATGCAGAACGTACAAGATCAACTTGGGCAACGTAAAATATTGTAGATATAAATGTGTAAAGTACTACAAAAAGTGCAATTAATAAGAGATAGGGATTTTTTATAAGAACTAAAAAACCATCCCAAGAGCTTCCACCAAGTTTATTATTTTTGTAACCATGGTCTATAACCTGAGTTGAATTCAAGAGATCTCTGATACATATTAATGTAATAGACAAGATAATCGCTGCCATGATCAACATTCTATCAACACCAAAGAAGTTTACAGTACTGGCAGCAAAAATAGGCGCAATAGCCGCACCAAGACTTCCACCCGCTGCAATAAAACCAAAAAGTCTTTTTGATTGATCCTTAGTATATCTGTCAGCTAAAAAACTCCAAAAAACAGAAACAACAAACATATTAAAGACACTCAACCATACATAAAAAACACACCCTATAACGGTACTAATTTTTATAGGTGATGGAAGATCAAATATATTAGAAAAAATGGGGAGAAGAATGACATCTTCACTTTCTAATGGGTATGCTGACATATAATAAAAAAAGATTAAAATATTTAGGATAAAGAATATATATATCCATGACAAAACAGATGAAGTTTTAAATTTTGAGACAACATATCCAAAAACTAATGCTGATAGTGTTGAAAAAATAAAAGTTGCTGTCCATAGATATTTTAAATTTTCAGATGGAATTTCAGAAGCTAAAGCATCTCTAAGTGGACGCATTGTATAATAACTTGCCATTAGACAAAAAAGATAAATAAAAGAAACTATCGCTGCTCTTATCTCTTCTCTACGAATATCAACTGAATTAAGAAATAATAGCTCTAATTTATTTATCATATGTTCACTTTAATAATATTTTGGAAATAGAAAAATTTATAGAATTTATTTTTGTTTTTTCACCTTACTTAGAAAAGTAGTGCTGAACCATACAAAGGCCCAAATTAACAATGAAAAAATAAATACTAAACCATATTCGACAGCAGGAATTCTTGGAATCTCTGCCCACATTGAGCCTAAAAGATAATTTTGATAAATAAATACAGCAGCTATTATGTAGGACAAAACAAACATCCACTTCATTCTTTTACTCAAACCTAAACCATGCATCTGTGTAATAATAAATAGCGAGAGAAAACCGAACAAAAACATTCCCCATAATCCATTTTTTTGCATTAATGCAACTGTTGTCCCATGTAAAACAACACAAAATTCGAGTATAAATGTCCAATATCGGTTTGTATGAATTCTTGTGAACATAAGACTTCCTTGAAGCATTATCATACACGTATAAAAAGTACCTACGAGGTGTCCAACACTGGTCTCCATAGGGTGATACCAGAATGTGTAAATAATTGCCCAAGAGAATATGTAGCCGTGGTACTTTCTTAATACCCGACCAGCCTCATCTAGAAAGTTAATTTTTTTTCCAAAGATCAACCCCCTTCTTTTGTTTTCCATAATCAGAACGAGAACCAAAAGAATAATTACTGCTCCTTGTGATGAAATTATATGAACATCTTGAGCGAGGCCGTNATACCAAATATGAGTATGCAACAAGTGAAGTAGTACAAAAAAAGAATTAATAAGAATTGCAGCTATATTGATTTTATGTGGGTTTGATGACCACTTAGTTTTCGATGACTGTGCAATATAAATTATATACCACATAGAAACTTGATGAAGAAAATATCCTGTCCAGGCAGTAAAACGTGTCCAAAAACTTGGATCAGGTAGTTTCCAATAATAATGTGCAAAACCTGTATCCGGAGCAAAATTTATCTCAGGTAGGAGAGGCTTAAGGAAATAAATTAGAGCAGTATAAAAGATACAAAATATGATCCCAAAAAAGAGATACCATGTACTTTTATCAAATCCTTGAGAATTTTCGGTAGTAGGAGAAAACATTATGATACCTCAAAACAATTCCTCGGTGGTGGTGACCCCGGCATGATTCGAACATGCGACCCACAGATTAGAAATCTGTTGCTCTATCCAGCTGAGCTACGGGGCCATATCCTAGACTAAAACCTTAACTTGATACAGGTTTATATTCAAAATTTCCAGCATAAGATTTTGATTGAACTTTTCTCTTTTTTGGTTCTATAACCCTAAATTCTAACCCTTTTTCCTTAACATAATTAATAGCATCTTCCTTTGAAGAAAAGCTAAGTCTTACTTGGGAACTTGTATCAGATGAGCCATTCCACCCCATAAGCCCATCTCTTTGAAGACTTTCATCATTTGAGAATGTCAAATACCACTTTTTGGACAATATTCTGCCAGATTGCATAGCAGATTTAGTCGGTTGGTATATCTTGACAATATTGCTCATAACCCAATTAATCCCAAAAAATGGTCGGGGCGAGTGGATTCGAACCACCGACCCCCTGGTCCCAAACCAGGTGCGCTACCAGACTGCGCTACGCCCCGCTCACTAAGTGAATGTTTTAAACCTTATTTGTTACAAATAACAACAGTTTTCTAGAAATATTTCAATATTTTTTATGATATGTTTTTGTTACATTTATACTAAAGTTTAACATTACAAAAGTATTTTTTAAATCAAAAGTATATTATGAGATTTGGTCAATTAATATTTAAATTAGTAATCTGGTATATTGTCTGTGTAGTTATTTGTGGTGTCAGTTGGATATATACTGACGGAAGTCTCGATTGGATTGCACAACTTTGTGCGAGTTCAAGTGAAATCAAATCTGCTATGTGTTATGGCCAAACGTTCGCAGAAGGTGATTTTACCGACAGACATATAATTGTCTCATCAGGTGGAAATTACTTTGTCTGGTATCAAAAACTTGAGCCTATCTTTGGGATTCCTTTGGCTGTTTATTGGTCACTACTATGGTTATTTTATATAATCACTGACTTCTTTTGGTACAATGAAGATACCGAGGAAAGTGAAAGCCAACATGAGAGCAACCACAAACAAGAGGATAACTATAAGAAATCAAGCGTAGATGGTTTTGGTGGAGAATCAACAAATAAACAAAGTAAAGAAGAACCCTATAATAACGAAACCAACAAAGGATACGACATTCAAGGAAATCTATATGGAATTTTCTTTATTGCTGCGATATTTTCTACTATAGGAGTTATTGCTATGTTATTTGAATTTATTTTCCTTTTACAAGGTAAGGAATCACCCATCCCAACACCTTCAACTATACCAAAAGATATTCTTGATAATCGTCTGATTGTATNGGTAATCGCTGCAACTACGTTTCTTTATTTTTCTATCAAACCTAAAATAGAATCTTATGCATCTGATAAACATCTGATTTTTACTATTGAAATAACTAAATCTCTGTTCTGGTTTTTATTTATCATTTGGATACCCTTTTTATTTTATTGTGTTGTTTATGGAGTACCTATAAATGATATGAAAGGAATTTATTTACTGACCGACTCAGAAACAAATATGGGAGCATTAATATTTCTTATATTTTTTAGANTTATCATTGAAATAGTAAATTCATTCGTTTCTAAAATATCGTTGTTTAAGGTTATTAATCTATTATGGTGTATGGTCTTTCTCTTTTTTATTCCTCCATGGCTCAGCAGCTTAAAGGCATTATTTAATAAAGAACTTTGGGATTATAATGCAGTCAATTATCCAGGAGCAGCAAACTTTCAACTCTACGCATTTCTTATCCTAACAGTTATTGGATTAATCCTCTTTGGATCACAACAGTTTATGAAGAAAATAAAAAATAATTAATCAAACAAGCAATTTTTTTTATTTTATATCTCTTTAATCCGTGACCTGAGTATACTTAGCTTAATTTTAATCTTTAAGATAAGATTTTGGAAGAAGTAACCTTATTTTTTAAATATAGATTTAAAAAAATCCGATATACGATTTTCTGTACGCAGAATAATTAAAAATATTAAGCTCCATAACATAAATATAAAAGGCCATAAACCGATATCAGTTTCGATAAAAATAAGTACAGCCAGCCCCAATACAATGATAGGAGCAGCTATAAATATGCCTATAAACCAGAGTAGCGCCAAACCCAATAAAGTTGCAGTGAATAAAAAAAATGACATATTTTAAAAACCCATCATATGATTCTTTTTTGGATATATTTTTACTTCAGATTCTGTACCATCACTATAAATCACCTGAATTGAGATAAATTCTGAATCAACAGGTATTTTGATATTTGTCATTTCACCTTCCTTAAGTGAATATGGATTTTTAAGATCACACTTCATTAGTTCAAAGTTTTTTTCAGGTATAAAAGTATCTATACCATAACGGATTTCTGAAAGTGCACATTTATTTGATAGCAATTGGGTAAAATAGACCAGAAGTGCACCCTGATAATCTCTAAAACTTATCCAGTTATTCTTAGATACTCCATCTTCTAAGATACTTTTCATAAATGTTGTTATAACTTGTTTAGCATCTAAATTAAATATAAACGGACCCTGTTCTTGTCCATTAACATCAGAGTATTTTACTTGAAGAGTTAGCTGATCAGTCTTATCAAGAACAACCATTGGACTCGAGTTTGAGGATTCATATCCAGTACTTATATAGTCTTTGTCATTTTTGGTTTTATAAAATATCTCTTTAGAATCCTCAGCGATTAATAGCGTAATCATCCAGCCATTATTACTATAGTTTGCCTCTAATCTAACAGGATCTTTAATTATATTTTTGTTTAATAATCGCAACCTAACTTCTGTGTCATTTAACCATTGAGAAGCAAGTTCATTATCAACAAAATATTTCAGAAAGTTTCCTTTAGTGACTAACTCCTGAAATTTATTTAAAGATTTTTTTTCATTTACTTTATCCTCGTTAGATTGAACACCTTTCCTAATTTCTGAAAATTCTTTACTTAACTCATAGTATGCTGGAGCAAAATTAGGGTACCTTTCTGTAAATGACTTAAGTGCCTTTAATCGTAACGTTTGATTAAATAATAAAGTTCGAGAAAACTCCGTGATCATACTTGGATTACTTTGGTACATGTAGGAGTAAATTTCTAGCGCTCCTTCTCTTCCCTCCTGCACTTTAAGAAAGGTCTGAAATCGTAGATGAGGATCAAGAAAATTTAATCCAAAGGAAAAATATGTATTATAACTCTTTCTTGCATTAAGGTAATCTCCTGACAGCTCATATATCCGCGCATTGTGATAAAATTGTTCTGGTTTTTCGGGAGTTTGAATTATACCCCCTGATTGTGTTAAGGAATTAAATCCCGTGCGAATATCCTGTAAAGAATCTGTAATGATTTCTGAATTGGCTGCAGTTTTCTGGCTTGCAACCTCAATTCTTTCTACGCTTTCTTTTATAGATTGAATATCTTTCTCAATTAAACCAAAGGATTCTTGAAGCGTCCCTATTCCTGGAATAGCTGCAGATAAAACACCCGTATCACTTTTCTCTTCATTCATAAATAAAAGGAGAAAAGAAGAGACAATCATAAGAGAAAAAGAAAAAACAAAAGAAGGAATTATCCGTTCTCTTGTTTTTTTCATAAAGATTATTAATAAAATTAGAATACAAGTAGCAATAGAAGTAATCATAAATGCATAATTACTAAAAGGTGCAATTGGCTGAAGAATATCAGTTATGAAACCAATAATCCCTCCTAAGGTTCCAAATATTGGAAAAGACTTTTTTACATGATCTACTATAAGCCTATACATATACGTAACTCTCTCGATGCCCTGAAGGACTAAGTTCTTAGCCCCTTAATCTCTCTTGTAGGAGTAAACAAGATTATACAAACTAATAAGACATAAATGACTATGTAAATTAAATATTTATCAAAAAAAGTAACATCTACTTTTGTGATATCATAAATACCGCACTGTGTAGACCGAGAGAGATTAAATGCTGTTGTATTCAAAGCTGAGTTATTAAAGACTGTAATTTGTAGACCTGCATTTTCTCTAGCCGTATTTTTATCTAAGGGCTTAGAATATTGAGACCCTGAGAAATCATACTCTCTTTTTCCTCCCGGCGGGATATAACCATCATTACGATCCACAAGAAATTCTTGTCTCGTATAAGATGGCTTAACATCATAATATTCTCTTACTATTTTTCCTGTATCGTCTGTTTCATAATTAATATCATACTGGGAAGGTTTATCATTCACAATACACTCAAGAGTAAATTGTGATACGTAATCATCTGAGTTATTGACGACTGTTAAGATTTCTTTTTCTTTATTAAATACAGCTTTAACAGGCTGGTCTTTTTGCTCAAACATATTCTTTTTATGATACGATGCTAAAGGGATACATTTTACATTAAGTTGCTTTTGTCTATCTTCTAAGGCATTAATATCTTCAGTTCTGACCATTATTTCTTCAAGATCCGATGACCAGATAGCTTTTTCAGAATTATGGTATAATTTAAATTCTTTTTTTCCATAATTATTAATGATAACTTTTGGTTTTGCTGCAATATAATCGACAAAGCGAATTGTTTCTCCCGATCGAAAATTTAACTCACATAAAATTTCACCATGAATAAGAGGATAGTTGGAATTATTCGTGATATTAATATCAATATATGCACGATCAAATGAGCTTAATAAATACCCATCCTTATCTCTTTCATCAGTTTTATCAAAGTCAACATAACGTAGGTCAACTCGTGTAATTTCAAAATAAGGCTTATAAGAAATACTTTCTGACCAGTATGATCGTGCCTCTTTTATATTCTGATGTGTATCGTAATCAACGCCTCCATAAACATGAGCTTGATAATATCTAATAGGTGTATTTATAGGAATGGTAAGAATCACATAACAGGTAAATAAAAGTAAAAGAAATCCAACCATACCCCATAATCCAGTGCTAGCAATTGATTTTCCAATACTTGCTAACCCTTTAATCGATTGTATCACGTTGCCAAGTGTAAAAAGAGCCAATGACCCCGAAGCAAATTTTAAAAGTGATATATCAGCTCGCGCGGTGACAAAAACAACAGGAAAAATAATCCAGCAAGGAATTGCCAATAAGACACCATAAAGGATAGAAACCAGTAATATAAAAAACGACCAAGTCTTAAACCACACATTACTTCCTTGCGTTAAAGGAACCGCATTTATCGCATTGCTGATTATGGTGGTATCAGAAAAAACAGGAGGAAATACTCTGTAATTAGTTACTGTATCGCTTCTGGTAAAGTACTTCTGCATAACCTGAGTAGAATACTTTAACCGTTGATCAACATACTTCTTTACATTACTAAATGGAAAAGTAGAAGAATTGGCATCAGGTATCTGACTGTTGTCTTGATTTTCTAACTCCGTTAATTGATCATTCTTATCTAAGAGTAGGTTCTCATTTTCAACTGGGCTTAACGAATCATTATTGTAATAAAAATCATCATCCTGCAACTGATCTAAAGCTGCATCAAGGTCAATATATCCGCTTTTAAAAGCGTCATCGAATAATCTATAAAGTGCATCTTCAGAGAGTCTCAGTTTTTCAACACTTTCATTAATGCAAGCTGATTCCAAGGCCTCATAAAATGAAAAATCTATATACTGATTACAATTAATATTATTATCTACAGACAGACATTTTTTATATTTAGTTTCAAAATAAGGAACAACAAGTGCCTTACACTCATCTCGAGACATATAAGAATCACTAGTTCCTTCTTGAGCATTAAGGGTAGAATTCAAAAGAAGGGCTAAAATTGCAACAACGATATGTGGGATCATAAAAACTCTATACATTCTACTTTTTTAATTAGAGAATCAATATAATAGAAAAATATAATGG
>NZGX01000082.1 GCA_002691085.1 Rhodospirillaceae bacterium
ATCTTTACAGGGTGTTGATGGGGCACTCGTGGGAGGAGCAAGCTTAATTTTGGATGATTTTTTAAAAATAATTGAATCTGCCCTAGTAATTTAATGAAAAAAACAATAAATAAAGGCTATAAATTTAAATATAGGTTTAATTCTTTATGATTACCGTAATTCTTGTAATTCACTTAATTCTAGCAATAATTATGATTGGCATGATTCTCCTTCAAAAAAGTGAAGGTGGAGCAATGGGAGGTGGCCTTACAGGTGGAGCATCAGTTACTGGAATGGCACAAGCACGTGCTCGGGTTACTCCATTAAATAAAGCAACAACCTATGTTGGAATATGTTTTTTTGTTACAAGCCTTGCCCTGGCCTTGCTTGCTAGACCTAAGGATGCGCCTACATCCATTTTTGAGGAAAATAATACAGGTGATTTACCTTCTCTTAATTTAGGGCCTGAACAACTTCCTAATACTGATGGTAATGTTTCACCTGAGACAGTTCCTAGTGTTCCAGTTGCGGAATAATAATTATCAATTTTATCATCTAAATACTTGAAGATTATCGAAATCAAGATACATTGATCTTCCATGGCAACGCGTTTTGTATTCATTACCGGTGGCGTGGTATCCTCTCTGGGGAAAGGTATTGCATCTGCAGCTTTAGGAGCTCTTTTGCAGGCAAGGGGCTATACTGTCCGTCTTCGTAAACTTGACCCTTATTTAAACGTTGATCCTGGAACAATGAGCCCATTTCAACATGGGGAAGTTTTTGTTACCGATGATGGTGCTGAGACAGATTTAGATTTAGGCCATTATGAGCGCTTTACTGGCGTAGCTTCAAGGCAGAGCGATAACGTAACAACAGGAAGAATTTACTCAAGCGTTATATCAAAAGAGAGAAAAGGTGATTATCTTGGAGCTACTGTTCAAGTAATTCCTCATGTTACTGATGCTATAAAGAATTTTATTCAAGCTGATTTGGGTGATGAAGATTTTGTCATTTGTGAAATTGGTGGGACGGTTGGTGATATTGAAAGTTTGCCGTTTTTAGAAGCAATTAGGCAACTTGGAAATGAATTAGGATTAAAGAGATCAATTTTTATTCATTTAACTTTAGTTCCTTTTATTCAAGCAGCTGGAGAATTAAAAACAAAACCAACTCAGCATTCGGTTAAAGAGCTTCTTGGTTTGGGTATTCAGCCACAGATATTAATTTGTCGCATTGAAAGGCCTATGTCACAGTCAGATAAAAGCAAAATAGCGCTTTTTTGTAATGTGCAGGAAGATTGTGTAATTTCAGCTGTTGACTCTGAAACCATATATTCAGTTCCAATGGACTATCAAACACAAGGTTTGGATAAAGCAGTTTGCAAACACTTTTCTCTTCCAATTTCTAAAGAACCAAACATGAAAGTATGGAATGAAATTGTTAATTCCATTCATAAACCAGATGGAGAGGTAACAATAGCAATCGTTGGTAAATATGTACAACTTCCCGATGCATATAAGTCTCTTTCTGAAGCTCTTGATCATGGGGGAATAAGCAATAAGGTAAAGGTTAATTTAAAGTGGCTTGACTCAGAAATTTTTGAAAAAGATAAGGCATTGGAAGAACTTGAAGATGTTCATGGTATTCTAGTTCCTGGGGGGTTTGGCGAGAGAGGTGCTGAAGGAAAAATAAAAGCTGTTCAGTTTGCGAGAGAAAGAAACATTCCTTATTTTGGAATATGTTTTGGTATGCAAATGGGTGTAGTTGAAGTTGCAAGAAATATTGCAAATATAAAAAATGCTGGATCAACGGAGTTTGGTAATCCAGACGAACCAGTAATAGGACTCATGACGGAATGGTATAAGGGAGAATCTCTTGAGAAAAGGGATACAGAAGATGATATCGGAGGCACAATGAGATTAGGTGCTTATGACTGTAAGATAAGAGCAGGAAGTAAGATTGAGGGCATCTATAAAAAAAGTTTAATATCTGAAAGACATCGACACAGGTACGAAGTAAATATAAACTATAAAGATGTATTGGAGAAAAGTGGATTAAAGTTCTCTGGACTATCTCCTGATGGTTTATTGCCAGAGATTATAGAGTTGGAAGGGCATCCTTGGTTTATTGGTGTTCAATTTCACCCAGAACTTAAATCAAAACCTTTTGATCCTCACCCACTATTTGTCTCTTTTATTAATGCGGCTCTTGCTCAAGCAAGGCTTGTTTAAAAATAAAGGTAAAGAATTTATAAAATGACCAATGATAAAAAAATACACTGTCACGTTAATATTGGTGAGAATATTTTAGGAAATAATTTGCCTCTCGTTGCTATAGCAGGACCGTGTCAAATTGAAAGCAAAGATCATGCTCTTGAAACAGCTCAAGCTTTAAAAGAGATTGGAGAGAAGGTAGGTTTGCCGATTATCTATAAAAGTTCTTTTGATAAAGCAAATCGCACAAGTGTCTCGGGTAAAAGAGGTCTTGGTTTAGAAAAATCGTTAGAAATTTTTGCAGATATAAAAAGTAAACTCCAGATGTCTACTCTTACAGATATTCATGAGAAGGAACAATGTAAACCTGTTTCTGAGGTTGTAGATATCCTTCAGATCCCAGCATTCTTGTGTAGGCAAACTGATTTATTAATAGCAGCAGGAGAAACCGGAGCTGTTGTAAATGTAAAGAAAGGTCAGTTTTTAGCACCATGGGATATGAAAAATGTTATTACAAAAGTTGAGTCCACTGGTAATAAAAATATTTTGCTTACAGAGAGAGGCGTCTCTTTCGGGTATAATACTTTAGTAAATGATATGAGAGCCATACCTGAAATGGTTAAGACAGGTTACCCTGTTGTAATAGATGCCACGCATTCTGTTCAACAGCCTGGCGGTCAAGGCACAAGCTCGGGAGGAAATAGATTATATGCACCTGTTATTGCACGAGCTGCTGTTGCGGTTGGCGTTGCATGTGTTTTTCTCGAAACACACCCAGATCCTGATAAGGCACCATCCGACGGTCCCAATATGATTCATATGCATGATATGCCAGAAATTTTATCTGTATTAAAGTCATTTGATAAGCTATCAAAAGAGTATCCTGTTAACGTTGATTAAAATTTTTTAGGGGTTTATTTAATGAGTTCCATTGTTGATATTATTGCTAGAGAAATAATTGATAGTAGAGGTAATCCAACTGTTGAAGTTGATGTTTATCTTGAGTCTGGTGCTGCAGGAAGAGCTGCAGTGCCCTCTGGAGCATCCACTGGTAGTTATGAAGCTGTTGAGCTCAGAGATGGTGATAAGAAAAGGTATAATGGAAAGGGTGTTACTAAGGCAGTTGATGCCGTTAATGAAGAAATATTTGAAGTTCTTTCAGGCTTTGATGCTGATGACCAGAAACATATTGATCAAACTTTAATTGATCTTGACGGTACTACAAATAAATCTCGTCTTGGTGCAAACGCAATTCTTGGAGTTTCTCTCGCTGTTGCGCAAGCAGCTGCGGAAGATGCAGGAATGGATCTTTATCGTTATCTTGGTGGCGTTTCTGCTCATGTCTTGCCTGTTCCCATGATGAATATAATTAATGGTGGACAGCATGCAGATAATCCAATTGATATTCAGGAATTTATGATAATGCCAGTTGGTGCGGATAACATTCGTCACGCTATACAAATGGGAGCAGAAGTTTTTCACGCATTAAAGAAAACATTGAGTGAAAAAGGGTTGAGCACGAGTGTTGGTGATGAAGGTGGATTTGCGCCTCAGATAAAAAGCACGAATGAAGCATTAGACCTACTGATGAAATCAATTGAGCATGCAGGCTATCAACCTCATGAGGATATAGTGCTTGCGATTGATGCAGCATCAACTGAGTTTTATAAAGATGGAAAATACAATCTTTCAGGAGAGAGTAAAAAACTTGATTCAACTCAAATGGTTCGTTTTTATGAAGATCTGACATCAAAGTTCCCTATTTATTCAATTGAAGATGGAATGGCCGAAGATGACTGGGATGGATGGGTTGCTTTGACTGAGTCACTTGGCTCAAAAATACAACTCGTAGGTGATGATTTGTTTGTTACTAATTCTGAGAGATTGGAAACGGGGATTAGAAAGAATGCTGCTAATTCAATCCTGATTAAAGTAAACCAAATTGGAACTTTGTCGGAAACCCTAAAGGCAGTTGAAATTGCGCATAAAGCTTCTTTCACAGCCGTCATGTCTCACCGTTCAGGAGAGACAGAAGATTCCATTATTGCTGATTTATCAGTTGCAACAAATTGCGGTCAAATCAAGACAGGCTCTCTCTCACGCTCGGATAGGCTTGCTAAATATAATCAACTTATTAGAATTAATGAGCAACTTGATCCAACGTCTATCTATGCGGGTTTAGACTTTAAGAGAAAATGGAAAATTTAATTTTTTCTTAATCTCACTATATGAATATAAACTTTTTTGAAGTTTCTTTTATATTTTAATAATTTAGGATTATTTACTCAAAACAATCGGAGAAATGCAATGAGGCTATGTGTAATTCTTTTACTAAGTTTTTTTATCACCATTTCATACTCAGAAGAAAATGTTTTGATTTCTCAAGAGCTGAATATGAAAGAGTTAAAAAAGAGTGCAAAAGATGGTGATGCTTTCGCACAATTTCAATATGCTAGTGAGCTTTACAATACTAACAAAAATAAGTCCACAGCTAAGAAATATGCTCAGCAAGCGGCTGATACTGGACTTCCTGAGGCACAGTTTTTATTAGGAAAATTTTATGAAACTGGTTTTAGTGTTAAGAAAAGTTATGAAAAAGCATTTGAATATTATGAAAGGTCTTCAACGCAAGGATATGCACTTGCACAAACTGCGCTTGGGCTTTTATATCGAGATGGAAAAGGAGTTAATAAAGATACTATAAAAGCATTTGATCTATTTAAACTTGGCGCTGAACAAGGTGTTGCCTTGGCACAATCAAATCTAGGCATAGCCTACTTTAAAGGGTTTGGGGTTAAGAAAGATTTTAAAGCTGCTCTAAAATGGGCACGATTATCGTCAGAACAGGGTGATGCAGAAGGGCAAAATCTGCTTGGGCTGATTTATATTACAGGACAAGGTGCTGACAGGAACCCTAAAGAGGCTTATAGGCTTTGGCAATTATCAAGCAGTCAGGGTTTGGCTAAGTCAATACATAACATAGGGGTGCTTTACTATAACGGGCAGGTTGTCCCACGAGATAAAGATCAGGCCTATAAACTTTTTAACAAAGCATGGGACAAGGGACATGCTGATGCCGGGTATATGATTGGTTCAATGTTTATTTCAGGGGATGGAATTAGAAGGAGCCGTTCAGGTGGTCGAGCATGGCTAAGACTTGCTGCAGAAAAAGGATCAGGTTTAGCTGCTTATAAGATTGGTGATATTTATCTGCAGGGAGATGATGTTGACCAAAGTTTTTCTAAGGCCATCAAATACTTTAGGATTGGTGCAGATTTGGATCATCCAGAATCATTATCAGCAATGGGTATGATCTATAGACAGGCGTGGGGAGTTACAAAAGATAATGCAGAAGCGGCACGATGGTTTACTCTTGCGCTTAAACATGATGAAAGAAGAGCTCAAAGAATGATGGGTATGTTTTACATTGGAGGGGTTGGTGTTGGAAAAGATGTTAATAAAGGGATTGATCTCTTAAAAAAATCTTCAGCACAAGGAGATGCTATTGCAGCACGAAGCATGGGTGATTTGTATTACAAAAGTTTGGGTGTAAAGCAGGACTTAGATGAAGCTTATAAATGGTATAAACTTGGTGCTGAACGTGATGATAAGAAAGCAATAAACAGAGTGGCTGAAGTTAAGAAGGCTTTGGATAAAAATAAACGTGATCAAAAGAATAGAGTACAACGTGCACAAAGAAAAAAATATGTGGATGGCATACGAAAAGTTGCATTAGTTGCAAATAGCAAACAAAAAAATAAAGATGTTATAGATGCTGTTATGTTCTTGGAAGCAGGCAATAATGCAGTTTATTATGATGATCTCCCTGCAGAAGGTAAAAAAACAATCTATTCAAATAATTGCAGGCTTCAATATTCAATTAAACCAGATGTTAAAGAAAATGGAGAATACGATTTTAATAAAGTTTACTGGAGTCAATCAACAATTCAGAAAATGCAACAGCCAAATTATATTATAAACCAGATGGTAACATTTTATCAGATTACAATTCCATGCAACAATTGCAGAAAAACTACTAATGATGAGTTTGCTGCTGGTTTATTCAGTGCACAAGGATTATTAAAAAACTTGTCTGGACAAGCATCAAATGAGATAATTTTTAAAATTAATGTTTCAGATAAAAATAGAATTCAGAGAGCGCTAAGAACTATCCAAAAACATTGCCCAGGGATAAGTCGACAAAGAAGGTTTTAGATTTTTTATTCTGTTTTTTTTGGTGGAACAAACTTCATTGCCTTCATAACGTCTTCTACATTCTCGGGACGAGGAAATGCATCAGGCATTTTCTCTCCCGGGGTTCTAGTTTTTCCGATTGCTCTAAACCAGTCTTCTAACCCAGGAGGAAAGAAGACCCAAAATAACTTCATATCTTCTTTTCCTGTATTTTCAATTATATGTCGTGCATACCGACCAAATAAAATAGTTGAACCGGGTTTAACGTCATATTCTTCTTCTTCAATGATACATTTACCTGTTCCTTCATAAATAAAGATTAATTCATGATTTTGCTGATGACCATGTTCACGTACGTGGCATCCAGGTGGAAGAAGCTGAGTGCCTGATGAAAAACTGTCATAAGGGGTATTATCTGGAGTGAGGCTGACATTGACATATCCTCTTGAGGGAAGGGGCTGCCAAAGACTTTCAGATTCATCCGGTCCAATGACTTTCCACCATGGATCTTTAACTGATTGACTCATTGTTTATTCCTCGATTATCAAATCTCTGAGAATTTATTTTAGTAATTTTTTTATTCTAGCATAAAAAGATATTTTTTTTTATAATAGTTTAAATATTGAAGGTATGAATTATGAGTCTTAGAGATATATATAATTTTTTTGCGGACGAGATCAGGTACTTAATAGATGTTCTCTTTTGGGATATTCACTGGTTTGATGCCCATATTATTGCAGTTATTCTTTCAATTATCATTTATTTTTTCGCAATAAAAATATTATTAGCAATTTTAGAATGGTCTCCATTTTTGCGTAAATTCATCAGAAATATTTTCTGGGGAACAGTATATTTCTTTAAAAATAGTGCATCACGACTAGGAAAAATTTTTCAAAAACCAGACACATATGACCAGAAGAATGAAGATTAAAATGACAAAACGTAACCTGTCTCTTTTTATATCTTAGAAATATTCTTTTACATATGAAAGAATTGAACAATTTATCCTTTATTGAAATTCACATTACTTGATTTGCATTTATAAAAGTGTACAATTCAAGAAAAACATATGAGGAAAATTATGAAATATTCTAACATACCAATAATTCTTTCTTTTATATTTATTGCAAACACAGTTTATGCTGGACCATGTGATGATTATCCTTACTTTCATCAGCAAAAATATTTTGAACTTTTACCCGATGGAAAAATGAAAATTCTTGTTACAGCAAGAGAGGATATAGCGGTTAATGATGCAGGTATAGTGACAGTAGCAATGGAAACTGCTGGAGAACTCGCTAGAGCAGAAATGTCCCGTTTTATGCTTGAAGAAACTGGAAGATATTGTGAAAGCACAGACACGACAACTCAAACTATTACATATGCTGTAGATGAAAATTCTCCTAATAAAAATACTCAAATTGAAAGAATAAAAGAGCGTGTGTGTAGTTTGGCAAATGCTACTAGCGCGCTTCTAACAGGTGTTTATGAAGTTGCTCGGTGCGTTCAGGTTAATGAGGAGCCTCGAGTGGTTTATATTACTGTTGGGGTAAGTCCAGATAGTCAGGACGCTGCTGCTCGTTTATCTGAACAGACAAATGATTCATTAAATCGCTCCACCAGACCGCAAGGGACATTAAGACCAGGACAAGAAGACCAGGGCAGTTCAGGTGGTGGATCTCTTAACCGAGACTATGATAGAAAGGATACCGAGGGTCTAAAAAAGTTCTAAGTCCTTATTATGACGGGTTAGAAATAAGGACGGTTATTTCTAACGGAATGGGGACAACTCTCGAAGATGCAGCAAAAAATGCAGCCGTCAATGCTCTCACCAATGTCGTTGGTACGTTCATTGATGCAAAAACACTTGTTGAAAGACAAACAAAAATTAATTCTGCGATCGTAGAAACCGTTAAAAATATTTCAAAAGATGTTAAGTCATATTCTCAAGGGTCAATTTCATACTTTGAGGTTCTTGATTCTGAGAAGGCTAATGGAATATATCGTGTAACCGCACGTGTTGATGTGGTTGTTGAAGATTTTAAAGCTTACATAAGAAAGTCTGCTATCGCTCAGCAGGATATTTCAGTTGGTCTTTTTGCTAATATGTATTCGGAGAAAGACCAGCTTAAAGAAAAGTATAATCTTCTCATAGATAATATTATTGAACCTCTAGCAACTGCACAGGTTTATAATATTGAACTTTCTGATCCTGTGCCATTTAAAGACTCTACTTTATACCAGATAGAAGGGTTTAGGACTTCTGTTGTAAAAGAGAGAGATTCTATAGCCTTTACCATGACGATTCGGCTTAATCCAGACTTTAAGGAGAATNTGGTTAAGACTCTTGAGAATATTTCAGATCATAAGACAAAAGCAACTCCGTCAAGTTGTTTGGGTGAACGTACAATTGGTTACACATATTGTCACCATTACGACCATTATCAGCTTTGTAACGATTGTTTTCGATTGAGTGTTTTTAATAACAAATTAAGAACAACAGATATTTATCATCTAAAGGATGTAATCGATTACGGCGGGGAGCTAACGCAAACAAGCCAAACATGGAGTAAAGAAAACCCATACTTGTGGACCTTGGGTGGGCGTGGAATGTGTCATAGCTATAGTATAGAGCAAGGACAAAAGCCCTTAGCGCATTTAGTTATTAATTTTCTAGATAGTTCTAACAATACAATTAAATTCGTTGAAATACAAAATACCAGAAGAGGTGTAATCGAAAATTGGGCGGAACCAGGTGTTGGAACAATGGTATTATCTGCTAAGGAATCAAATATCTTAGGTGTACGGTCTAAAAATGATAAAATTTTATTTTCTACTGGAAATTCGGGGCATCTTTTAACAAGACAGAAAGACCCTATAAGCACATGTAGGAGTAATGATAATAGTCAACATTTCTCTCATGTTGCTGTTATGGATGAGCTTACCTTTTGGGTTGTATTGGAAATGGATGAGAGTACTCTAAGAAATGCAAAATCCTTTGATGTCGAATATATTCAACCATAAGGTTAACTATATTTTATTTGTATAGAATATAAAAGTAGGCAATAAGGTTTATAAAAACTCTTCTGGAAAAAATATGAGTATTCAAGGTGGAATTTATGAGTTTACTATCGGGGTAAGTAGCTTAGAATATTCAGTGAGCTTTTGGGAGTCTTGCGGATATCATGTGNGCCTTAAAGGTGAGCTCTCNTCAGAACAGTCAAAGAAACTGTATAATNTTGATGCCAATCTTCAATCTATTAGAATGAACCATCAGAATGCTTCTGCNGGTTTNGTNAGNNTNATGAANTGGGATAAGNCTTTAGGTGAGGGGTTAAATATGGCCCCTTTAAGAAGCTTTGGGAATCGTTGGTCNGTTCATAAAACAGATAATATTGCTAACGCGTATGTTCATGGCGAAGTACTAAGACAGCAAGGTCATCGAATAAACTTAGTGGGTCCGCACTATAATTTAAATCTTGAGAAAAAANTTTCAGAGAAGAAACCATTTAAAGAAATATTAGCGGCAACGGGAGAGTTACTCCTCTTTCAGCCAGAAGCGCAACTAGTCATTATGTCACGTATGAATTTTTCAATTCCTAAATACGGAACAATCAATCAAAAGGCTCCATTAAGAGTCAGTGAAGGGTGTCATATGGCGATTGTGTTAAAAGGAAATGATAGAACTATTTTTGACTTTTACGAAGATGTAATTGGGTTAAAAAGATACAGAGAGTTAAATATAGAGTATCAACCTGGTTATATGCCAAGTGATATGTTTGATTTAAAGCCAGGTGAAACATTAACTGAACTCAATTTTGATGATCCAAAATCTGGAACTGAACCAGAAGAGCATTTACCGGGAAGGCTTCGTTGCTTTATGATTAGTACAAAGAATCAATTACCAGATCTGAGAACTAAATCAACCCCAGGAAATAAAGGCTATACATTTTACACATTAAGAACATCTGATATTAAAAATATGTTTAAGAGAATTGAATTATCTCATGCGACAGGTCAAACAGATATATGCATTAATGAGTTTGGTGAAGACTCTTTTTATTTCTTATCTCCCGATGGGTTCTCCTGGGTTATGCAAGCTATTAATGAATGATGAAGAGAACTCTTTTCGTAAAGATAGAGATTGATTGACAGGTTAAATAAATGATAAAATCTATACTTATATTTTTAATAAATCCAGGTTTTAAGATTTGTGAATTCTTTAATGTAAAGAATGACAATAAAACAATTTTGAGATCATTTATTAATTTGACCTGGTATTCACATTTAGGAGCCTGGATAACATTAATTTACGTAACACGATATCCAATTTAGTCATTATGAAAAAAATTTTAAAAATATTTCTGATCTTATCGATTATTCTAATAATTTTAATACTGATACCTTCTATAATCTTCCTGATTAATGCCAATGCTTTTAGGGTAGCACAAGATATTGTTCCCGAAGTATGTGAGGAGATAAATATTCCTGAGGGAAGTGCAGAAGATATTCAGATCGATCGACAGAACAGGATAGCACTTCTTTCGGTAATGGATCGACGAAGTACTGTAGAAGGAATAAAGGTTCAAGGAACAGTTCTTGGTATTCAATTAGATTCTGCAAATCAAAAGCCCATTAGAATTCTCTCAAATCCGCCGGAAGATTTTAGGCCGCATGGATTAAGTCTTTTTACCTCAGATCAGGGCGTTCAATCTCTTTTTGTGATTAATCATTCAACTCTCAACGGAGAAAGAATTGAGCTTTTTGAAAAAAATATAAATGAAGATCTTTTTAGTCATGTTAGAAGCTTTCAAAGCGAACAATTTGTCAAACTAAATGATTTGGTAGCAGTTAGTGCTAGAAAATTTTACGTAGTGAATGATACTGGAGCTGAAAATACATTTGAACGATCCCTTGAAATGCTGCTTTCAGTGGGGATGTCAGCACTCGTTTACTTCGATGGGAATAATTTTATATCTCCCCTTAAGGACTTAAAGTCCTCTGCGGGTATAAATGTAAGTTTAGAAAAAAATGAGCTCTATATTGGAGAAACTCTTGGTAAATCTATACGAATATATGAACTTAATAATGACTTATCATTGGGTATGATTAAAGATACAATTGATCTTGATGGAGGTGCGGATAATATAGATATTGATGAAAAAAATAAGATTTGGGTTGCCAACCACATTAATTCGATATCCCTTATTAAACATTTCATCGATAAAGAAGAGTATGCCCCCACGCAGATTCAGCGTATTAGTCGTGAGGATTCTCAAAATAAAATCGAAACGTTTTTTGAAAATGATGGATCACTAATTTCTGCAGGAAGTGTTGGCGTGTATGATAAAAATAGTCTTTTTATAGGTTCCATAACAGAGAAGAAAATTTTAAAATGCGCACTCATATTTTAGGATTAATCAATTAACTGGCTTAACTCTCATTTTTTAAAAACTGAAGTATACAATCATTATATTTTTTTGCTACCGTATGGGGTGTGAAATGTCCTCCGAATGGTAATATTCGTTTTTCTGTATTAGGTATAGTTTCAGCGAGTTCTTCAGAGAGTTCAACGGGAGTGATCTGATCATCTGATGCACATATGACGAGAGTTTTGTGTTTAATTTTATGAATCTCTGCTCGCAGATCATGTTCAAGAACTGCATTAATTCGAGAGTCTTCTATTTCAACACCTGGAAACATCTCTAATCTTTCTGCAGTTGTTGAAGAAATGATTTCTGGATTCTTTGATAAATATTTAGGTGGGTAAGATCTTAGTATCCCGTCGCTCAAATATAATTCTGCATTTCCTTGATTGAGTATATTTCTTCGTGATTGAAACAAGTTTAAAAAATATGGGTTTGGACCTGCCCAACTTGAGCTTAACACTAATTTATTAATTTTCTCAGGATAATGAATTGCAATAAACTGTCCAATAGCTCCACCAGTTGAGTGACCAACAAAATGTATTTTCTTAATGGATAGCTGATCCATAATTGTAAGAACATCTTTTGACATTTGTTTAATTGAATAGACTATTTTTGCACGAGAACTCTTACCACATCCCCTGTGGTCATGAGAAACAACTGTAAAGCTTTTTTCTAACGTAGGAATAGTATTCTTCCAAAATGATGCACGTCCTCCAAGACCTGAGACAAGAAATACATTTTCTCCTCTTCCATCAATATTTACAGCTATTTTGATTCCCTTATGTTTAATAAATTCCATTATGTAAGTCTCTAACTATGAATATTACATATATCCCTTTTTGGTATATTTACCGCAAATATTACAGTAGCTATTTCCCGAGCCACCATGGCGACATTGTGCGCTATTACAACCAACCATTTTACAAGTATCGCATTGTGTTCGTTGACCTGATTGTTTGTTACACTGAGGACATGGCTGAGTTGGACTATATGAGCGGGCTGCCATTATTGATCTCCTATTTGAAATAAATAAGAACTATTTTTTATTAATTAGACTATTAAATAATTTATCTTCATTAACAGTATCTCGTCTATGGGATTGCCAGGTTGTTGCAAAACCTTTTGGAAACGCATCATCTGTATCTTTATTTCCATCTTCTGACCAGAGTAGAGGAAAAAGAGGCCCGGTAGGTGGACATCCTTCAACCATTTCATCAAATGAAACACCAGCAAGGTTGAGACAGTCAGGACGAGGTGCCCAGCGAATATCATCACCAAAAATTCTTACTGAGATTGCAATACGCCAGTCATTAGCTGTATTTCCAGAAGAGTAGTGTAACACCCAAGGATGAAGAACAAGAATATCTCCTATATCCATATCCCAGTTTAAAAATTCATTATCTGGATTATCTCTTAATTTTTGTTCATCAGGATGTGAAGCCCTATCCTCAGGCTTAATCATTTTTCTTGCATTTGGAGAAAAAAGCCAATACGGAACATCTTCCAAATGAGAGCCTGCTAAGACTTCTAGACAATTTTGTTTTGATATTTTGTTTAATGGAATCCAGATAGAGGGAACATTGACACCTGAAACAGGCCAACCCATTCGATCACAATGCCAGATCGTTTTAGAGTCTGATTGAGGAGGTTTTGCAAAGATTTCATCAAAATAAAACCGCGCTGTTTTAGAACCAATCGCTTCAGCGGCTGCTTGAGCCATTGGTGAGTCAAAAATAAATTTTCTAAACTCTGGAATAAGTCGTGACATGTAACGTCCGGGGGCAGAAGGCAGGAGACCAATATCTTCTTCGTCTACCGTAATTTTCCTTGCCATAGGAATTAAACTATTAATCCATTCTGGATCAAAGACTTTTCTTAAACAAACAACTCCGTTATTTTTATAGTTTTCTTTATCTTCTTTAGATATTTCTCTTAATGGTTTACTGTTAAATGCCATTTCATTTTCCTTTATAAATACCCCCTAAAGAGCAGCTTCCACGGGGTTATATTCTGCTACTTCTTCTTCAGTATATATATTTTTATCCTTAATAAAATTAGTATAATCGGACCCACTTAATTTTAGACCATTGAGTTCTGCGCCATGCATCACCATTGTCGTACGGTTAATTCTATTTTGTTCATATTTTTTGAATGCATCTTTTATATTATCTTCATTTAAAAAAAGACGAGAAAGAATAACTGAGTCTTCTATTGCCATAGCCGCACCTTGTCCAAGAAAGGGTAGCATTGGATGCGCAGCGTCGCCCAAAAGTGTTATATTATTTACTGACCATTTTTTTATTGGTTCTCTTCCAGCAAGTGCCCACTTAAAGCATTGATTAGTTTGTGTCTTTTTTATTAAAGAAACTATTTCATCTGTAGAGTCAGAAAACTCACTTAATAATTCGTTAATTGAAGAGCGTACAGTCCAACTCTCGTCTTCCCAATCATTCTTTTTTGAGAAACCTACATAATTAATTATTTTACCTGATCTGATCTTATATCGAGCAAATATTTTATTTTTTCCAATAAAAGTAGCTGTGTCTGGTTGAATTAAATTGCTTGGAATATCACTAGATGAAATTAACCCCCTCCACGCAACGTACCCAAGGTAATTTAATTTATCATTTCCATTGATTGATTCTCTTACTAAAGATTTATTCCCGTCACATGCAATCAACGCATCGGTATTATATGATTTATTATCCTTAAAGTGACAAACTAATGAGCCATTATTAATACTAAAATTAGTAAATTCATGGTTCAAAAAAATAGAATTTGGATCATTTTTTAATACTTCTTTTAAAAGAATTGATTGAAAGTCAGCTCTATGAATTTGGAGTGTTCCATAAATTGGAGAATAATTATCATTTTCTTGAACTTTATTATTACCGGATGGATTAATATCAATCTCTTTTAACGTATCTCCAGAGTAGTAGTCTTTTATAGCGGCTTTGGCTGGTTTATAAGAAGCTTCAATTACTTGTTTTTCAAAACCTAAGTATTGGATTGCTTTTCTTGCATTTGGTGGGATTGTTAAACCCGCACCAATTTCTGTTAATTGATCTGCTCGTTCAAATACTTTAATTTGATATCCCAGATTTTGTAATGAAATTGCACATGTTAATCCACCAATACCTGCCCCAATAATTGTAATAGACGTATCTTTGGGAACCATATTAGAGGCCTAATGTTCCTGGATTGATTAAGTTATTTGGATCTACTTTATTTTTTATACTTTTAATCATATCTATGTTTATGGAGGAACGATCAGTCATGTATGGATAAACTTTGCCAATTTGAAGATGCACGCTATTTTTTTTATGCATTAATGAAACGATTTCTTTAAAGAGTATTTTTGCTAATTTTCGTCCTGCATGGTTTTCAGAGTTCTTTCTCATTAAAGATAAAATAGTTTCATTGGTATGTATCTCATGAAATTCATTTGGTTTATCTGGCCAATAAAGAACAGGCTCATAAAGAAAACCATTTGTGCTTATTGTGTTGAACATTGCTGGGACAATCATACCAACTGAACTCATATCCTTTTTGTACTTTGTCAGTAATTTTTCAAGTTCATTATGAAACTCTACAGCTTTTGAAAAAGGTATTATTCCATGAAAGGGAAGCATACGTGTACCATTTACTCCTACTACAGGATACGGAGCAAAAGGTGCTGAACGCATTACTGTAGGCATTGTATTTGGTAGATCAATGCCTAAACCTTTAATGCTTTTTCTAATAGTACGAATGTTACCCTTAATTTCATATTTGTTGTATCCCTCAACCACACAATGTGCAAAATAGCTTGCATCTTTTAGGAAGCGTCTTCCATAAAATGCCATTTTAGAAGCTTGGATTAGTCCTCCAAAAATACCACTTGAAGACATACCAACGGCAAACATTAGTTTAATATCATTCCATAAACCTTGACTTGCCATCACCGACTCCATGGCTCTATTTGTAAAACCAAAGCATTCAGTAACTCTATTTGTAGAAGAAATTTTTGACATTGCATTCAAGAGGTCATCAAATGTTTCAAAACCAAATGATAGACCTTGAGTCATAGTTGCACGGTTTTGTAACCTAAGAGTGATTCTTGCTTTGATCCCTAATGCCCCACAATCTCCACAAAATATGCCTGTTAGGTCAGGTCCATAATTTCTAAAAAAGGGAGACTTATTTTTTTGAGCTGAAGAGCCTGTTGAAAAAATTTCTCCATTTGAGGTAATGATATCAAGATTAAGGACAGACTCTGCAGAAATTCCATCTTTCGCGGAACCTAAACTAGCTGACCCTTGAGATATACCTCCACCAACTGTTGATTTATAGCCAGAAAGTGGACCCCAAAATTCACACCTAACGCTATATTTTTTTAGTTCTTTATCTAATTTTTCCCATGTACATCCTGGCTCTACAGTTACGTACATATCTTTTGTGTTTATTTCAATAATGTCATCAAGTTTTCTTAGATCAAGAGATATCCCATAATCTGTAACTGACAAATAAGAATTTGTATAGGAGTATCCTCCACCTCTTGGATAAATTGCAATACCAGTATTTGTAATTATACTAATAGCTTTACGGAGTTGTTCTAGGTTTTTTGGCTGTATTATGGCAGTTACTATTTTTCCTTCATCAAAAACATCTTGAGAAAAATATCTACGTTCATTTAAGTCGGTAATAACATTTTCATTTCCCAATAATTCTTTTAAAGCAATAATAAGGTTCTCTGATACTTTCTCTTCCCTTTCGTGGATTTTTTTTGCAATGAAATGAAGCTCTTTCTGAGTACGCTTCCTTTTCATATCTTCTGAGAACGTTTTTATATGCCCCTTTAGGAACATTTCAATACCACTAACATTCCTTAATTCAAGTCTTGAGATACAATCATTTGCATTAAATATTTTTTGAACTTTGCAGAACTTAAGAATATGATTTACACAAGTTATTATTTTATTTGTTGTAGTTGGTTTAAACCTACTGTTTTCCTTTAGCCATTGAGCTTGGCCTTTAGTAAGTTTTATGGATTTCCCCAATATACCATCGTTTGCTAACTGTCTAACTTGTGAAATTAAGAAAAATTGAAAAAGCGTTTCAGTCATTTTGAATAAGTTATTTAAATAATATCTTATTTTGGTTTTATTGCAGTGATAGTTTGTAAAAACATATTTGAATTTTTTGGTCCCGGCTCTAATATAAAACCAGCATTAGTTAAAACCTCCTTGAAGTCTAAGTAAACAAAACCCGGGGAATAGGGTTCACAATTATTTATAGAATCATAGTCTATCATCCACCTTTGTGAAGCAGGCATTTTTTCACTCGCACTTGGAAATTCATAAATACAAAAAGTTCCTCCTGGGCGAACTATTCTATAAATTTCATCTACTGTTTTCTTGATTACCTCCACAGGAATTTCATGAAATAAAATATATGATAAAACTATATCAAAGCTATTATCATTAAATTTAGTATCTTCTGAGAGGCCTTGTTTGAAATATACGTCTTTTTTAAGCTTCATAGCTCTCCAATTTGCATATTTTAGAAGCGGTTCACCAACGTCAAGTCCGATTACTTTTGCATCAGGAAATTTATCTTTTAAAAGTATGGTTGCCTGTCCAATACTGCATCCTATATCCAAAACATTATTGATTTTCTGGTCCTTTGGTAAAGTTAATGTTTCACAGATTTCAGCATGGACTTCATCATTGTCATTTGTCCCTGCATAAAAAACTTTTGTACCATAATGATAAACAATACCTCCTAATGGATCGTCAGTATAACCTCCAGGTTGTAAATGAATTTCTTCACGCGCATATTCAGGTACCTTAAAGTCCTTATCTATCGTTAATTTTGAGTTAGGAGAATTAGCAGCTTCTTCCATTAGAGATAAGATCTTATCTTTTAGGGGGGAAAATGACTCTCTGGTTCTTCGCCACATCATTTCCTGATGAGATCTCATAAACCTTTGCCAAGTTGCTGCAAAAGGAATTTTATTTATTATTTTTTTTATTTCTTTAATGGGAGTTTTATGGTCTATCTTACCTAATTCATTTGAAATCTTTTTATCAGCTTGTTGAGCGACTAATGGATAATTCCTGTATCCGGCAATATCTCTAAAAGTTTCTACAAAATCTAAGTAGCTTTCATCTGCAAGTTTTGATGGAACTGGGTCTTTTGAGTTAAGGATAGATTTAATTCTTATATTATTCATTTGTCTTCATCTCATCATTTAGATTATTAGGCCTGCGAGAAAAACTTTTAAAAACATTTGCAACTAATGCTTCTCTTTCTTTTTTTCTTTTATCGATATCTTCAGGAGTTGGCTCATAATTTTCTATAAGGAGATCTAAATCTTCTTTATCTTTGATTACAGACTGAAGGACTTTCTCTAGAACCATAGATCTATCTTTATATGTCCATACCGCAGCTGTTAATTCAACTAATGATTCTATGATATTGTCAAAAACAACATTATCAAAAAACTGTTTTCCCGAGCTATTAATTTCCTTGCCAACTAAATCAGAAACTTCTTTTTTATCCATATTAACCTATCTAATTGAGTAAGGTTTTATAAACGAAATTTATTCCTTGTTCACGTAAAGATCACCAGAGGTTCTATATTTCTGAGCCATTTCCTCCATACCTTTTTTAGCTTCATCGCGTATGTCCTGAGAAATTTTCATAGAACAAAACTTTGGACCACACATTGAACAAAAATGAGCAACTTTATGAGCTTCTTTTGGCAGTGTTTGGTCATGGAATAATTTTGCAGTTTCAGGATCAAGAGATAGATTAAACTGATCTTCCCACCTGAACTCAAATCTTGCTCTAGATAGGGCGTCATCTCTCTCCTTGGATGCTGGATGACCTTTAGCAAGGTCAGCAGCATGAGCAGCTATTTTGTATGTTATAACTCCAGTTTTTACATCTTCTCTATTTGGCAGACCCAGATGTTCTTTTGGTGTTACATAACAAAGCATAGCTGTTCCAAACCATCCAATCATTGCTGCACCAATTCCCGAAGTTATATGATCATACCCAGGTGCAATATCAGTTGTTAGAGGACCTAATGTATAAAATGGTGCTTCACCACATTCATTTAGTTGCTTTTCCATATTAACTTTTATTTTATGCATTGGTACGTGACCAGGTCCCTCAATCATAACCTGACAATCATGTTTCCAAGCAACTTTAGTTAGCTCTCCTAAAGTTTCCAGTTCCGCAAATTGAGCTTTATCATTTGCGTCAGCAATTGAGCCAGGTCTGAGACCATCTCCAAGAGAAAAACTAATGTCATAGCTTTTACAAATCTCACATATTTCTTCAAATTTTTCATAAAGGAAAGATTCTTTATGGTGAGCTAAACACCATTTAGCCATTATGGAACCACCTCTAGAAACTATTCCTGTAACACGCTCTGCTGTCAGTGGAATGTAGGGTAAACGAACACCCGAGTGTATAGTAAAATAATCAACACCTTGTTCAGCTTGTTCAATTAAAGTTTCTTTATATATTTCCCAGGTTAATTCCTCTGCAATACCTCCAACTTTTTCTAGTGCTTGGTAAATTGGAACTGTTCCGATAGGGACTGGACTGTTACGGATAATCCATTCTCTTATATTATGAATATTCTTACCAGTTGAGAGATCCATTACTGTATCGGCACCCCAGCGTGTAGACCAAACCATTTTATCAACTTCTTCATCCATTGAAGAGGTTACGGCAGAATTTCCTATGTTGGCATTTATTTTAACAAGAAAATTTCTACCAATTATCATTGGTTCTGACTCTGGGTGATTGATATTTGATGGAATAATTGCTCTACCAAGTGCCACTTCTTGTCTTACAAACTCAGGTGTTACATGAAGAGGAATTTCTGCTCCCCAGTCTTCACCATCTTTTACAAAATTTTCTCTTACACTTTCTCTTCCAAGATTTTCTCTTATGGCTATAAATTCCATTTCCGGTGTAATAATACCTGCTCTTGCATAGGCAAGTTGTGTAACAACTTTACCTTTCTTTGCTCGGAAAGGTTGATGAGAAACTGGAAAATCAGGAACTGCATTTTTTGAATTTGGTTTAAAATTTTTATGTTGTGTTAGGCCTTCGTATTGTTCAACATCATTTCTGTTTTTTATCCAGCTTTCTCTTAATCTAGGAAGACCTTTTTGGATGTCAATTGTAACATTATCATCTGTATATGGTCCTGAAGCATCATAGACATTAACGGGCTTTTCTCCAGAGCTTGGATGGAGAGAAATTTCTCTTAAAGGAACACTGATATCTTTATGAATTTTCCCTTTTTTATAAATCTTTTTTGAGGCAGGCAAGGGACCTCTAGTTACAGAAATTTCTGAGGGTTTAACAAAATTCATAGCAATCCTTTAAAATTTATAAACATGATTATTTATATGGAAAATTGCAGTATTTTTTGACCAAGTAATTTTCCAAATGTTAGAGCTGGTGTTACTAGCATACCTCCGCAGAGAGAACGACCACAAAAGGCTCCTGTACCAAGAAGTTCGCCAGCTGCGTATAGGCCTTTAATTACCGTTCCATCCTGTCTAATAACTTGGAGGTCTTTGTTTACAGCTAATCCACCATACGTTGTAAGACACCAGCTTTGTAATTTTACAGCATAAAAAGGGCCCTCAGCAATTGGAAGGGGCATATACGTTCTTCCCAATTTATCTTTTCCAGTCTTTTGAGCTAAATTATACTCAGAAACGGTTGAAATAAAGTTTCCTTTATTAATACCAGCTGCTTCAGCAAGTCCCTCGAGAGTATCTGATTTAAAATATTTTGGATAACCTTGATCAAAGGCTTCTTTGGTATCTTCCTTAGTGATTTTACCAGTTCCAAATGTTCCTGAAATAAGAGGGGGGGCCTCATCAAAAATTTTCTGATCGAAAACAGCCCAACAGGACTCTTCTGGGCAGTCTCGGAGAGCATGCTCATATACATCATGACTTGGAACATCTTCCTGAAGAAACCTTTTACCATCAACATCTACTAAAATTTCCCAAGGAGGTCTATCTAGAGGAAAGTGCCTTGCAGTTGCTACCATTGGGGCAGGGTAGTCATCATTGGCAAGAATAGCCCCAAATATAGGAAGATGATGCTCACCATAACGAACATATCCTCCAGCTTCAGTTCCCAGTGTAATTCCTGCCCCTTGGCTGTATGGGTACGATACATCTGAGTAATCTAATGCACCTTCAATTTCCAGAAACATCTCAGAATTGGATGCATAGCCTCCGCAGGTCAATACCACATTGTCAGAATAGAAACTTTGTTCCTTACCATCAATATCAATAGTTTCAATACCTTCTACATCTTTATTAATTTTCTGTATTAACTTTGTAACCTCAGTATTTAACTTAATTGTAACCATCTTTGAGTCGATATGAGGTTTAATTTGTTCCTCTAAAACTTTTAGGATAGACATGCCTCCTTTTGGGCCCCAGGCATATCGAGCATTGCTATATGGCTCATGAGTTGTTCCAGTAACTGGGTGGCCTTCTTTGACCTTAAATCCATTATCAGTAAGCCAGTCAAATGTTTCTCCGGCATTAAATGTTGCAAGTTTAACGATATCTTTGTCGGCTGTACCTTTACTAATCCTCATAATATCATCATAGTGAGACTGAGGAGAGTCCTCTATACCTTTGTTTTTTTGTAATTTTGTTCCAGCAGCTGCCATTTGTCCAGATGATAGAAAAAGAGTTCCGCCAATGGCCGATGCTGCCTCAATTATAAGAACCTTCGCCCCTCTTTCAGCTGCAAATATTGCTGCAGGTAACCCTGAATTACCCCCTCCAACGACAATTAGGTCCCATTTATTATTTGATGATTTGTTCTCAGCACATGCTCCTAAGCTAACTGCTGCTGCAGAAACCCCTGCTGTTGCTAAGAATTTTCTTTTTGTTATTTTTTTTGAAATTGGATTTAGTAATCTAAGAAATTTATTCATTGCTATTTCTCCAAACCGAAAGAGTTATTGGAGCTATATTAGCCTAGTTATTTAATAAAATGTAAAAATAAAATCGATATAATTCATTCTTCGGTTAAGTCAGGCATTTTCATCGCATTTGCCATTAATATTGATAAACAGAGGCAAAAGATACACAAATA
>NZGX01000083.1 GCA_002691085.1 Rhodospirillaceae bacterium
CTGCTGCAGTTAAGGGTGCTTTAACAGATGTTTCTAAATTAATGTAATAAGTTTTTATTATTTGTTTAACATTAAGAGGGTTCCATTTATGAAAAAATTCGATTTACTTTCAGGAGTAGCAGCCCCACTCCCAATAGTTAATGTAGACACTGATATGATCATGCCAAAGCAGTTTCTAAAGACAATTAAAAGGACCGGACTTGGCGAGGCTATATTTTTTGATAT
The DNA here is from genome assembly GCA_002691085.1 of Rhodospirillaceae bacterium. Classification (GTDB taxonomy): domain Bacteria; phylum Pseudomonadota; class Alphaproteobacteria; order Rhodospirillales; family Rhodospirillaceae. The sequence goes on from NZGX01000083.1 coordinate 226, forward strand.
GCGTTATGATGAAAATGATTTACCAAGGCCAGAGTTTATTTTAAATAAAAAGGAATTTAAGAACTCTCAGATACTCTTGGCTGGAAAAAATTTTGGATGCGGTTCTTCAAGAGAACATGCCCCATGGGGGTTATTAGACTTTGGTATAAAGTGTGTCATTGCCCCGAGTTTTGCAGAAATTTTTTATAGTAACTGTTTTAAAAATGGAATTTTATGTATTACTTTAAGTGAAGAATTAGTCAAAGTTCTCGTTGGTTTAGCTGATGGAAGAAGTTTTAAAGTTGATTTAGTAAATAAGGAAATTATTCCTGATAACGCCAGCAAGGTAAAATTTGATATTGACGAAACTCGTCGACATAACCTTTTAAACGGCCTTGATGATATAGCTTTAACAATGCAGCAAATTGATAAAATTAAATCTTTTGAAAAAAAACAAAATTTAGAACAGCCCTGGCTTTATGAATAATTTAGGCAAGTATGATTAATAAAAAAATTCTTTCCCTACCAGGTGATTGTATTGGCCCTGAGGTTATGGCCGAGGCCTTGAAAGTAATGAATTGGTTTTCATCAAGAGGTTTGATCAATTTTGAAATTGAAAAAGGATTAGTAGGAGGGAGTTCTTATGATGAGTTTGGTACTCCACTTACTGAAGAAGTAATTAAGCTCGCAAATGAATCTGATGCCGTACTTTTTGGATCAATAGGAGGTCCTAAATGGGATGATGTCAATTATGACCTCAGGCCAGAGAAGGGACTCTTAAGCCTGAGGCAATCAATGGGATTATTCGCTAATTTACGTCCAGCAATTGTTTTTGATGCATTGGTGGACGCTTCATCCTTAAAACCAGACTTAGTGAAGGGTTTAAATATAATAATTGTTAGAGAATTAATTGGTGGAATCTATTTTGGAGAGCCGAGGGGAATAAAACAACTCGAAAATAACCAAAGAATTGGCTTCAATACTCAGTCTTATTCGACAGAGGAAATTATTCGTATTGCAAGGGTTGCTTTTGAGCTTGCTGGAAAAAGAAATAAAAAAGTTTGTTCCGTAGATAAAGCTAATGTTATGGAAAGCGGTGTGGTTTGGAGAGAAGAAACTTTAAAGCTCTGTAACCAACATTATCCAAATATTGAACTAGAACATATGTTTGTTGATAATTGCTCAATGCAACTTGTTAAGTCCCCCAAGCAATTTGATGTAATTCTTACCGATAATCTTTTTGGAGATATTTTATCTGATCTTGCAGCTATGTTGACAGGTTCTTTAGGAATGCTTCCTTCAGCAAGTCTTGGGTCAAAGAATCAGAATGGAAAAATGCCATCTCTTTATGAGCCAGTTCATGGTTCTGCTCCTGACATTGCTGGAAAAAAAATTGCTAACCCAATTGCACAGATTCTCTCGCTGGCAATGATGTTAAAATACTCTTTTGATTTAGATAAAGAGGCTAGCCTCATTGATGATGCAGTTCAATTAGTTCTATCTGAAAATATAAGAACCAGTGATATATTTGAGGGAGTTGGCAAACCAGTCGGGACATCTGAAATGGGTGATGCTATAGTCACTAAGTTAGATATTATTGCGGAGAACTAGTTTTATCATCTATACCAGAATTTAATAGGTGGGAGTCTAGTTTACCGGATGTCCAGAGAAAAAACATTTTTAGATCCCCTAATATTGACCATAGTGGATAAGTAAAAGTTGCAGGCTTGTTTTTTTCAATAAAAAAATGAGAAAACCAAGCGAAGGTATAAGTTGCTACAGGTGAGAGAAACAAAAATAAAATATCATTGAAAATTCCATTAAGTAAAAAAATTAAACCAAGGCTGGTGCCAAAATAATGAAAAATTCTTGTTAAAGGCTTACTATGTTCTCTTAAGTAATAAGGCCAGAAAGCTGAAAATGTTTTAATTCTTTTTTGCATCATTAAATTTTTTGATTAATAATACTAACTATTTTTTTAGATAAATCCAATTTATCGAGATTTTATATTATAACTGTAGCATAGGGAAGACTTAACATATGTCTGATGAAATAAAAACTAATAACAACTCTGAGGGTTACAATCTTGCAGTAATTGGGGCGACAGGAAATGTAGGGCGGGAATTATTAGAAATCCTTCATGAAAGAAATTTCCCAATTAAGTCTTTGGTGGCGTTAGCTTCTGAAAAGTCTGTTGGAATGAAGCTCCCTTTTGGGGAAGGTGATGATCTCGAGGTAAAGAATCTTAGTGATTTTAATTTCACGGGCACTGATATTGTTTTATCTTCACCTGGTTCAGAGATTTCAAAAAGGTACAGTCCTATTGCGGCAGAAGCTGGGGCTGTTGTTATAGATAATACATCGCAATTTAGAATGGATCCAGATGTTCCATTGGTTGTTCCTGAAGTCAATGCCAATGACTTATCCCATTACAAAAGAAAAGGAATAGTTGCAAACCCAAACTGTTCAACAATTCAAATGGTTGTTGCTTTAAAACCTCTTCATGATAATTTTAAGATTAAGAGAGTAATTGTTTCAACTTATCAATCAACATCAGGCGCTGGTAAAAATGGTATGGATGAGCTTTTTAATCAAACTAAAGGAATCTATGTCAATGAGCCATTGGAAAAGACAAAGAATAATTTTACAAAACAGATAGCCTTTAATGTTATTCCTCATATAGATAGCTTTATGAAGCATGGATCTACCAAAGAGGAATGGAAAATGGAAATGGAGACTCAGAAGATCCTTGACTCAGAAATTAAGGTTCATGCAAATTGCGTTAGAGTTCCAACATTTATTGGTCACGCAGAATTTATAAATATAGAAACAGAGTTGCCGATAGACGATGGGAATGCAAAATCAGCTCTAACTGATGCTCCTGGATTAATTGTTGTTGACCATAGAACTAACGAAGGATATGTCACTCCAAATGAGGTGGCTGGTGAAGACTCAGTTTATATTTCTAGAATTAGAAGGGACTTTAGTATTAAAAACGGTATTTCCTTTTGGTGTGTTTCAGATAACTTGAGAAAAGGCGCTGCGTTAAACACAGTTCAGATAGCTGAAATTTTATCAGAAAAATACTTAAAGAATTAAAATATTAACGTAGCTTAATTTTTTTTAAAAAAATAGGTAAAAAAATGACACTAAATATTCGTCCAAGAAGAAGTTTATTATATATGCCTGCATCCAACCCAAGGGCGATAGAAAAATCGAGAAACCTTCCTGCTGATGTTTTAATTTTTGACTTAGAAGATTCTGTTTCACCTGAGAAGAAAGACTTGGCTAGGAATGAAGCAATAAAAGCTGTTAATTCTGGCAATTACCCGTCAAAAGAATTGTTAGTAAGAGTTAATGGGATTGAAACTGAATGGCTTGAAAATGATATTAAAGAAATTGTTTCTTCAGACGCGCATGGCGTCCTAATTCCAAAAGTTTCTTCAATAAAAGATATCTTATTTATTGAGGATATATTAGATGATTATGGTGCAAAAAAAGATTTCTCTCTTTGGGCAATGATGGAAACACCAAAAGGCATCTTATCATCTAATGAGATTGCTAAAGCTTCAAATAGGCTTAAAGGTTTTTGTATTGGGACCGCTGATTTATCGAAAGAGTTGGGTTGTTCACACCCTTCTGATAGGTCCCCAATGATATTATCTTTGCAGATGGTTATTTTGTCTGCAAAGGCAAATGGTTTAATTGTGATTGATGGTGTTCATATTAATTTAGATGACGATGATGGGTATCGTGCATCATGTATTCAAGGTAAGGAACTTGGGTTTGATGGTAAAAGCTTAATCCATCCCAAGCAAATCGAGTTAGCAAATGCTTTATTTTCCCCTTCAGAGGATGAAATTACCCACGCTAAAGAAATTATCAATGCACATAAATTAGCTTTAAGCCGTGGGAAGGGTGTCATAACTCATAATGGAAAATTAGTTGAAGTTCTTCATGTTGAGCAGGCCAAAGATTTATTAGCCAAAGCTTCTGCTATCGCTAATCTAGGAAAGGGAAATTAGTTTTGACAGTAACACTTGGCGTTTTAGACCAAACTCCAATTAAGTCTGGTTCAAATGCTTCAGAAGCGATCAAGGAAAGTATAGATCTAGCAAGTCTTACCGATAAGTTAGGTTATAATAGGTATTGGCTAGCTGAACATCACGGTAGTAGTGGATTAGCAGGTTCTGCTCCTGAGGTTTTAATTAATACTATTGCCAATGTTACTAAAAAAATTAGAGTAGGTTCAGGCGGTATTATGCTTAATCATTATAGCCCGCTAAAAGTTGCTGAAGTTTTTTCAATGCTGTCTTTAATGTATCCTGAAAGAATAGACTTAGGTTTAGGAAGGGCTCCGGGAGGCAATCAATTAATTTCTGCCGCTATGTCGTATGGTTCTAAAATAGGTGCGGAGTATTATCCTACCAAGATAACTGACTTAATCGCTTTTTTAAATGGAACGCATCATGCCAATAAGGCTCTAGAAGGAATCTCAGTTTCACCAAAAGCCGATATACCTCCTCAAATCTGGCTTTTGGGGTCATCTGCAGAAAGTGCTAAAATAGCCGCGCTTCTTGGTTTGCCTTTTTCTTATGCACATTTTATCTATCCTGATGGTGCAAAAGAAACAATTAACTTATATCGAAAAAACTTTAAGAGAAGTAATATTTTAACTTCACCAATTGCAAATATTTGTGCTGCAACTATCTGTGCAGAAAAAACTTCAGAAGCAGAGTATTATGCTCAAAGCAGAAGGTTGTGGAGATTGCAGCTATCAAAGGGGGATCTTGGTCCTTACCCCACGCCCGATGAGGCTCTCGATTACAATTATACTAAAGGTGAACTAAGAGTTATTGATAAAAACTTAGGTGCTTGTTTTGTGGGGGACCCAAAGAAGGTAAAGAGTGATATAGATTTACTGTGTAAAGAATGCGAAGTAGATGAAGTTCTTTTATTAACAATTACCCACGATCAGTCTGTTAGGTTAAAATCATATCAATTAATAGCGGAAGCTTTTGGTTTATAATCTTAATTTTTAGGCATTTAAGTCATAGTAGGAGGGTCAGGTTCACTATTTGATGAGTGCTGAAGTGACTCCGCCTCTTCTCTTAGTGTGAAGAAAATCCTGTCGATAAACTCTTGCCTTTCATTATCTAATGATAACCGTTTCTCATCAGAGAAAGAATGTTTTTCCAGATCATTGTCTGAAATCATTTTTTTTTGATTTAGTAAATCTTCTATGATTGCTTGCTTCTCTTTGTAAACCCAAAGCTCTTGAGCTAGCCCCATGCAAATTGAAACTAACTCATCAACACCTTGGCTTTCAAAGAAACGCATTCTTTTCCCTTTAACACTATAACGAAGAGGTTTATCAGTTTTATTTTTATCTCTAGAATCAGATGTAGCTCTCATTATTTTCTTGCTCCAAAAAAGTACCACATAACCCCGTCTCCAAACCTTCCTACCTGACTGTTATTATTTTTTTGGTCGCTTTGAACAGCGTGCATTACGGCTTCATGGCCGTAAAGGTTAAGGCTTGGGCAAACATGAGTAAAAAAAGTTTCTTCTTGAAACCCAGCCGCTAGGACTTCCTTTTTGGCGTCAGTATCTCTAAATGCTTTGTAAAAAGGTTCTTTATTATAATATGAATCCCAATCAAGATAAAATCCATCATAGGCTGACATTATAGAATTAGGTGGTAGTTCATAATGTATCATTACACCTCCAGGCTTAAGTATCCTATTGGCTTCCTTAAAGATTGACTTTATGTTTTCTAAAGGGACCTCGTGGAGAAACATGCATGAATAGACTATATCAAAAGTTTCATCTTCAAAATTTGTAAATTCTGCATCCATCTGATGGAAGTGAGCAGTGACTCCATAAGATTGCGCTCTTCCATGAGCATATCTTACGCAGGGGCCGCCAACATCAATTCCATGTATCTCTGCATCAGGGTACTGGTCCTTCCAGGGTAATGTTGAGTGACCAGTAGTACATCCCATATCAAGAATTTTTTTTGGCTTTATATCGGGGTTTTTTTCTTTGAAAAAAGTAGAAACAGATGTTGTGATATCTTCCATTCGGTTGCCTAGTAAGCCAAATGAAAAAACTTCTAACCCATTATCATAAAGTGAGCCTTGAGCAACATCATCTTCTATTCCTTCTTCATGGTAATTTCCTGGCATTAAATGCACATCTAAATCAGAAGTGTATTTTGGCACATTAAGCTTTGGATCGAGATTTAGTGTTCCTTGTGCTTTATCTTCAGACTGACTTAGAGATTTAACTCTATCTGCAAGGTCGTTTCTTTCCCTGTCTATTGCAGGTAAAACAGATCTCCATACCATTTCTTGTGTGTTACATCTGAGTGAAGAATAAAACTTAAAGATAGTCTCACTTTTAATTGTCTTATGTATTTCAGGCCCATCAACAGGCTTACGGCCATTTAATTTCTCAAATTTAGGTTCAGTTTTATTTTCCCATACAGTTCTCATATGACCAGCAAGGTCGTTAAGTATGTATGAACGCATACCTTTTACAAAATGTTGTCTAGATGTTTCTTCAGATTTTCGGGAAACTTTAAGATCATGGTCAATAAGTGCACTCATGCTAATCTCCATTCTAAAATTTTTTTGAGTAAAATAGTACCCTTGCAAATAATACTAAGTTTACAACTATTCCATATTAACCTTAAAAAAATGAAAAAGAAACTCAAGTTTTAATTGTGAGGGGGTAAGAATCACCTATTATCTATAAGTTTTTTAAATGACTTTAATTCTCATTTTTTCATAACAGTCTTTTATAAATTAGAGTTTGTTGACTATTGGTCTTCCTGAGGGTAGTTATGCTCAATCATTTAAAGTATAATACGTATTTCAAAGAACGGATATAGCAGAAAGATTATGAAAATACCCCATAGGCCTTTATCTCCTCATTTGCAGGTCTATAATTTGCCTTTGACAGCTCTACTCTCAATTTCTCATCGTATAACAGGTGTAAGCTTAACATTGGGAGTTACTTTATTAACTCTTTGGGTGTTTTCTGCAGCACTTGGAGAGGAAGAATATAATTTATTTAGTTTAGTTTTAAATTTTTGGTTAGGTAAATTAGTTCTTTTTGGCTTTTCGGTGGCACTATTTTATCATTTATGTAATGGGATTAGGCATCTATTCTGGGATATAGGTATGAATTTTGATCTAAGAAAGACAATGCTAGCTGATTTTGCAGTATTATTTTCTTCAATTATTTTAACTACTTTAGTTTGGCTTGTTGCTCTTATGGATTTAATATAGATGGTTGATAGCTTCTCTCAATTCAGGTCACCACTTCGACATGCAAAGGGTATGGGGTCAGCCAAGGAAGGAACCCACCATTGGCTTGCTCAAAGAATTACTGCTTTAGCCCTTCTTCCTCTAACTTCCTGGCTTGTTTTTTCACTTGCAACACTATCATTAGAAGGCCATCTTGAATTTGTTACATGGCTTGGTCATCCTATTTCTGGAACTCTGATGATACTTTTTTTGTCAGTCGCTTTTCATCATGGGCAGCTAGGTATTCAAGTTGTAATTGAAGACTATATTTCTAATATCAAAATCAGAAGATCCCTGTTAATAGTTACAAAGTTCATGTCATATCTTTTGGCAACTCTGGGTGTTGTATCTGTTCTGAGAATTATTTTTGAAAGTCTCTAGTAATGGAAAAATATAATATTATTGATCATAATTATGATGTTATAGTTGTTGGTGCTGGCGGGGCTGGCTTAAGGGCAACTTTTGGTATGGTTGAAAAGGGATTAAAAACAGCATGTATTACAAAAGTTTTTCCTACGCGGAGTCATACAGTTGCAGCACAAGGGGGTGTTGGTGCAGCATTGGGTAACATGGCAAAAGATAAGTGGGAATGGCATATGTATGACACCGTCAAAGGCTCTGATTGGCTTGGTGACCAAGATGCTATAGAGTATATGTGTCGAGAGGCAATTCCAGCCGTCAGAGAGTTAGAGCATTATGGTGTGCCATTTTCTAGAACAGAAGATGGTAAGATCTATCAAAGGCCGTTTGGTGGGCATATGAGAGATTATGGTGAAGCTCCTGTTCAAAGAGCCTGTGCTGCTGCTGATAGAACAGGACATGCAATTCTTCATACACTTTATCAGCAGAGTTTAAAGCATAAAGCAGAGTTTTTTATTGAATTCTTTGCTCTCGATTTAATTACTGACGGTGATGGTTGTTATGGTGTCATTGCTCTTGAAATGGCCACAGGTGATATACATAGGTTTCAAGCCCATCAAGTTGTTCTAGCAACAGGCGGGTACGGAAGAAGTTATTTTTCTTGTACTTCTGCTCATACTTGTACTGGGGATGGAAATGGGATGGTTGCAAGGGCAGGTCTCCCCCTTCAAGACATGGAGTTTGTTCAATTTCATCCTACTGGAATTTATGGTGCAGGAGTTCTAATAACTGAAGGTGCAAGGGGAGAGGGTGGATACTTGACCAACTCTGAAGGTGAACGTTTTATGGAGCGTTATGCCCCTACAGCAAAAGATCTTGCTTCAAGAGATGTTGTCTCACGAGCTATGACAATGGAGATAAGAGAGGGGCGTGGGGTTGGAAAAAATAAGGACCACATAATGCTCCATCTCGAGCATTTAGGGCCTGAAGTTTTATATGAAAGATTGCCAGGAATAACTGAAACAGCAAAAATTTTCGCAGGTGTAGACGCCACTGTAGAGCCAATCCCGGTTCTTCCAACAGTCCATTACAACATGGGAGGAATCCCAACAAACTATTTTGGGGAGGTATTAAGTCCAACTAAAGAGGATCCAGACAGAGTTTTTCCAGGTTTAATGGCAGTGGGAGAGTGTGCATCGGTTTCTGTTCACGGTGCAAACAGGTTAGGAACGAATTCTCTTTTAGATATAGTCGTTTTTGGAAGAGCTGCAGCATTGCGATGTTCTGAAATAATAAAATCTGGCACAAAACTGCCAAAATTACCAACAGAATCAGAAAAATTTGCTATATCGCGTTTAGAGCGAATAAGATTTGCTAATGGTAAATTAAGAACATCTGAAATTCGTAATAATTTGCAGGCGGCAATGCAAAATGATGCAGCTGTATTTAGAACCTCAAAGTCATTAGAGGAGGGGTGCGAAAAGATACTAGAAGTAGCTCGGTCATTTAAAGAATTATCTATCAGTGATAATAGCCTAATATTTAACACTGACCTAATTGAAGCTCTAGAGCTTGATAACTTAATTGCTTGTGCCTTAACAACAATAGCTGGAGCTGAAGCTCGACATGAGAGTAGAGGTGCGCATGCACACGAAGACTTCCCTGATAGAAATGACGTTGAATGGATGAAGCATACTCTTGCTTATGTAAATGAAGATTGGTCTGTTGATTTGGATTATAGGCCTGTACACAACTATACACTGTCGCAAGATATAAATTATATCGAACCAAAGGCAAGGGTTTATTAGGAGGATTAATGGTTGAATTTGCGTTACCTAAAAAATCAAGAGTGGTTGAAGGTAAAACATTTCACGCAGATGGTGATTTAAAAAACCCGAAAAGGTTTTTTGTTTATAGATATGATCCTGATAAGGAAGAGAATCCTAGTATAGATTCTTTTCAAATTGATCTGAATAGTTGTGGGCCGATGGTGCTTGATGCACTTCTAAAAATTAAAGACGAAATAGATTCTTCGCTAACTTTACGGAGATCTTGCAGAGAAGGTATTTGTGGATCCTGTGCGATGAATATAGATGGTCGCAATACGCTTGCATGTTTAAAGCCAATAAGCGAGTGTAAAAAGGATGTAAAAATTTATCCGCTTCCTCATCTTCCAGTAGTAAAAGATTTAGTGCCTGATGTTAATCATGTTTATGCACAGTTGAATTCAATAGAGCCTTGGATGAAGTCAGATACTCCCCCTCCTGCAAGCGAAGAAAGAAAGCAATCGCCTCAGGAAAGAGAAAAGTTAGACGGGTTCTGGGAGTGTATTTTATGCTTTTGCTGTTCAACTAGTTGTCCAAGTTATTGGTGGAATGGAGATAAATATCTGGGCCCTGCTGTCCTTCTTCAAGCTGCAAGGTGGATAAACGACAGTCGAGACGAGGCCTTGGGTGAGAGATTGGATCAGCTTGAAGATCCCTTCAAGCTCTATAGGTGTCATACAATTATGAATTGTACAAATGCATGCCCAAAAGGTCTGAACCCAGCAAAGGCTATAGCCAGCATAAAATCAAAAATGGTCGAGCGTTTGGGTTAACTGCTTAAAGAACTAGTTTTTTCACTTTTCAATGCATCTAAAGTAAGCCCTTGAGGGATTTATAATAGAGCAACCGTAAGCTTCATTTTTTTCAAAAATAGGCTTTCTGTTTGTCTTCTCACACTCTGATGTGGCAAGTAAAACAACTTTTTCTGGCTCAGTGAATCTATAGTTGTAACATATTGCGACTCGATCTAGATTTGAAGGCCCAATACTCTCTGTCGACCCTGCATTTCTTCTGCCATCAACAAACGGGTTGTTAGAGCATGAGCTGATTAGACACAATATTAGTATTGGCAGGAAACGCAGAAATAATTTAATTTTGAGAGTTATGAAGCAAAGTTTAAGAATGATGACAAGTCCACTTATTAGTTATAAGTCATTGATAGAGAAGAATGTTCTAATACATGATAAAATTCAAGAAAACTTCATTAAATCAATTGATACTTTATATAAAGATCTAGCCGAATATCAACATGAATTTAATAAATCGTTTAACTGGAAATGGTTGCCAACATTCGGTTTAAAAAACAAAAATATTCCAAAAAGCATATATACCTATGGGGGCGTTGGAATAGGTAAGACTATGTTTATGGACATGTTAGTTAAATCAGTTCCAGAAATATCTCTCAGGGTGCATTTTCATGAACTTATGAGAGACATACATTTAGAGCTCTATAAATTTAGGAAAGGTTCATCGAGATCGTTTAAGGATCCCATAAACAAGGTTGTTGATAAAATTTTTAGTAAAAAAGTTTTAGTGTGTATCGACGAAATGGAGATTCGTGATATCGCAGATGCAATGATTATTAACAAGGTCTTTAAGAGAATGTTTGAAATTGGATTAGTTGTATTTACTACTTCCAATCGCTCGCCATCTGAACTCTATAAAGATGGTCTACAAAGAGAAAAGTTTTTACCTTTTATCTCTTTAGTAAATAAAAAGATGAGAGTTATTAATCTAAACATACCACGAGACTATAGAAGAGGCAGAATTATTGGGAAAAAAATTTTTTTCACGCCAATAGATGCCTATTCAGTAAAATCTATTGATGAAATTTGGAATAAACTTACTGATACAGCTCCTTACAAAAGTGACTTTTTGGAAGTGAGTGGGAGGAAAATTAGGATTCCGATATCAGCGCATAAAGTTGCAAAATTCACATTTGATGAGCTTTGCAACCAACCCCTTGGTGCTCATGATTACCTTCAGATTGCCTCAAATTATACCACAGTTATCGTAGAGGGAATACCTTCAATGAATGTTGAGCAGAGAAACGCCGCAAGAAGATTTGTTGTTTTAGTTGATGCTTTGTATGAAAAGAAATGTGTTCTCATTTGCTCAAGCGCGTCTGTAGTTGAAAAAATTTATACAGGTAGTGATTGGGAATTTGAGTTCCAACGAACTATTTCTAGGTTAGTGGAGATGCAGTCTAATGATTATCTAAGACAAAAACACTCAATTTTTTGATATCCAAATTATAGCATTTTAAATTAATCTTATAATTAATTACCTTCCTACTTGCCCGAGTTGTTTTTTCAGGGTACCACAGGATTTAAATTGTATAACTTTAAATTTAATTGGGGTTTAGATATGGCTAGAAAGAAAATTGCATTAGTAGGATCAGGTAATATTGGAGGAACTTTGGCTCATCTTTCATCAATTAAAGAGCTGGGCGATATTATTTTGTTCGATATTGTGAAGGGCATTCCTCAGGGTAAGGCTTTAGATCTTGCAGAAAGTACTCCTATAGATGGAAATAGTATTAATCTTACTGGCACTAAAAATTACTCTGGAATTAAGGGGGCGGATGTAGTTATCGTTACTGCAGGAGTTCCAAGAAAACCAGGCATGAGCAGAGACGACTTACTTGAAATTAATTTAAAAGTAATGAGTCAGGTAGGGGCAGGAATAAAAAAATATGCTCCTAAAGCATTTGTTATATGCATAACCAATCCTCTTGATGCAATGGTTTGGGCTTTGAGGAAGTTTTCAGGATTAAAACCCAAAATGGTTGTGGGGATGGCGGGAGTTTTAGATTCTGCAAGGTTTAGATATTTTCTAGCTCAAGAGGCAGGTGTTTCAGTTAGTGATGTGACTGCTTTTGTTCTTGGTGGGCACGGAGATACTATGGTTCCTTTAGTAAGGTACTCAAGTATTGGAGGAATACCTTTGCCAGATATTGTTAAAATGGGTTGGATTAAAAAGGACAGGCTAGATAAGATTGTTCAAAGAACGAGAGATGGGGGAGCTGAGATTGTTAGCCTTCTTAAAACTGGATCTGCATTTTATGCTCCTGCTGCTGCGGCTATAGAAATGGCAGAGAGTTATTTAAAAGATCAGAAAAGGATACTTCCTTGTGCTGCAGCTCTGGATGGTGAATATAAATTGAAAGATACATACGTAGGTGTGCCAGCTATAATTGGCTCAAAAGGAGTAGAGAGAATTATTGAAATTGATCTAAACGCATCCGAAAAGAAAATGTTCTCAAAGTCTGTTTCTTCTGTTCAGGGGTTAATTAAATCCTGTAAAAAAATTGATAAATCACTAAGCTAATTTTATTTTCTATCTAGGAATTAACCTATGAATATTCATGAGTACCAAGCAAAGCAAGTTTTAAAGAAGTTTAATGTGCCAGTTTTAAGAGGCGGGATTGCTTTTTCTGCTTCTGAAGCTGAGATGATTGCATCAGAAATTAACTCAAATGTAATGGTCGTTAAGTCACAGATTCATGCTGGAGGAAGGGGGAAGGGTAAGTTTAAAGAAGGAGGTTTATCTAATTTGGGCGGAGTTAGGGTTTGCAAATCCTCTGATGAAGTTAGAAAACATTCTGAAGACATGATAGGAAAGACTCTAATTACACATCAAACAGGCCAAGTTGGAAAAAAAGTAAAGGGGGTATATATTGAGGAGGGTTGCGAAATTGAAAATGAATTATATTTAGCAATTTTAATAGATAGGGCCTCTGGAAAAATTACTTTTATGGCCTCAACAGAAGGTGGAGTTAATATTGAGGAAGTGGCCAGCAACACCCCTGAAAAGATTTTTTATCAATCTATAGATCCAGCAATTGGTATACAGCCTTTTCATTGTAGGAATATCTCATTTGCTCTTGGTTTGAAGGGTAATAGTGTGAAGTCTTGCAGAGCTCTTCTTGTTTCTCTCTACAATGCCTTTTGTAGCACTGACTCGTCTCTTCTAGAAATAAATCCTCTTATTGTTTCCAAAAGTGGTGATGTTTTACCTTTAGATGCAAAAATGAACTTCGATACAAATGCATTATTTAGACAATCAGATATTCTAGAATTGAGAGATGAGGATGAAGAAGACCCTATGGAATTAGAGGCATCAAAACATGATTTAAATTATATCAAGTTAGATGGCTCAATAGGCTGTATGGTTAATGGTGCTGGTCTAGCTATGTCTACAATGGATATTATTAAAATTAATGGAGCAGACCCTGCAAATTTTTTAGATGTAGGAGGAGGTGCGACGAAGGAAAAAGTCACAACTGCATTTAAAATAATTCTCTCTGACCCAAATGTAGAAGGTATTCTTGTTAATATTTTTGGTGGTATAATGAGATGTGATGTTATTGCAGAAGGTGTTGTTGCTGCGGTTAAAGAGGTAAAGCTGGAAGTCCCGCTAGTTGTTAGGCTTGAAGGAACAAATGTTGACTTAGGAAAGGAAATTATGAAAAAATCAGGTCTAGACATAATTCCTGCTAATGATTTAGCTGATGCTGCCTCCAAAGTTGTGGCGGCTGTAAAAGGTACATAGTTATGTCTGTTTTAGTAGATAGTAACACAAAATTAATTTGTCAGGGATTTACAGGTAGCCAGGGTACATTTCACTCTGAACAATCAATTAATTATGGTACAAAAATGGTTGGCGGTGTTACGCCAGGAAAAGGGGGTGGCAATCACCTCGATTTACCAATTTTTGACACTGTTAGTCAGGCTGTAGAAGAGACTGGAGCAGACGCTTCAGTGATTTATGTACCTCCGCCTTTTGCAGCAGATGCTATTTTAGAGGCAATTGACGCAGAAATTCCATTAGTGGTCTGTATAACTGAGGGAATACCTGTTTTAGATATGGTTAATGTCAAAAATGTACTATCTAAATCAAAAACTCGTTTAATTGGACCAAATTGTCCAGGTATAATAACGCCCGGAGAGTGTAAAATTGGCATAATGCCAGGGCATATTCATAAGAGAGGGAAGATTGGTGTTGTTTCAAGGTCTGGAACCCTTACTTACGAAGCCGTTGGTCAAACAACTGCAAGTGGATTGGGCCAGACTACTTGCATAGGTATTGGTGGTGACCCAATTAATGGAACAAATTTTATAGATTGTCTTGATTTATTTTTATCTGATGAAGAAACTGAAGGTATAATTATGATCGGAGAAATCGGAGGCACTGCTGAAGAAGAAGCTGCCCAATTTTATAAATCTTCAAAAGTTAAAAAGCCAGTTTGTGGATTTGTTGCTGGGGTGACAGCCCCACCTGGCAAGCGAATGGGGCATGCAGGAGCAATAATTTCCGGGGGGCAGGGAACGGCAGAATCGAAGATTGATGCTATGAAATCTGCAGGCATCCATGTTGCCGAAAGTCCAGCTGCCCTGGGCTCTACTATGTTAATGGCTATGAAAGGCTAAATTATTTTTTTTAATATTTTCATATTTCTTAACTATAAAGTAATTATTTATTTATAATAATTTATACTTAAACTTCTAGGATGCTGTTACAGATAATTTATAAGGATTAGTGTTGTGGATATTACCTCCCTTACTGGAGTGAATAGAAATTTTGTTTCTAAGTTATATACTAAATTTTTAGAAGACAATAATTCTGTGGATTATTCATGGAAGACTTTGTTTCTCGAATTAGGTGATGAAGCTGAGAGTCTTATAGCTGAATTAAGCGGTCCAAGTTGGTCAAAAAAATATAAAGATTCTAATGGATATAGTAAGGATTATGGCTTAACCAGTGGTGAAGATATTTCAGCAGAAGATAGTCCAAGTAATGATGTTAAGCACCCATCTGATAGTTTTCTAAAAGAAACAGAAGACTCAATCCATGCTCTTCAATTGATAAGAGCTTATCGTGCTCGCGGACATCAAATTGCTAAAATTGATCCTTTAGGTTTACAGTCGCAAGATTTGCATCCTGAATTAGATCCTTCAGCATACGGCTTTAAGAATGAAGATGGAGATAGAGAGATCTTTCTTGACGGTGTGCTAGGTTTAAATAGGGCCAGTCTCGATCACATAATGCAGGTTCTGAAGGATACTTACTGTGGTTCAATTGGTGTTGAGTTTTCACATATACAAGACCCTAATCAGAAATTTTGGATACAAAAAAGGATTGAGAGCGCAAGAAACCAAACTGATTTTTCTGATAAAGGTAAAATTACAATCTTAGAAAGGCTAACTGAGGCCGAAGGTTTCGAAAAGTTTCTAGCTACAAAATATACTGGCACAAAGAGATTTGGATTAGATGGTGGGGAAGTTTCAGTGCCTGCTATAGAGCAAATTCTTAAGGTCGGGAGCAAGTTGGGCGTTGAACAAGTAGTGCTTGGTATGGCTCATCGGGGACGCTTAAATATTTTAGTTAATGTTATGAGAAAGCCATTTACAGCTATTTTTTCTGAGTTTCAAGGTAATTCATCCAATCCTGACGACGTTGAAGGTTCCGGAGATGTAAAATACCACCTTGGCACTTCTGCAGACCGAGAGTTTGATGGAAAGAATGTCCATTTATCTCTAACCGCAAATCCATCTCATTTAGAGGTTGTTAACCCGGTCGTATTGGGAAAGGTGCGTGCAAAACAAGAAGCCATGGGGGATAAAAGTAGAAAGCAAGTCCTTGGTCTTCTTATCCATGGTGATGCAGCCTTTGCTGGCCAGGGGATTATTGCAGAATGTTTTGGCTTTTCTCAACTTGAAGGATATTCAACCGGAGGGACAATCCATTTTGTTATAAATAATCAGATAGGATTTACTACTACACCACAGTATAGCAGATCAGGGTTGTATTGTACTGATGTTGCAAAAATGGTTGAGGCACCAATCTTTCATGTAAATGGCGATGATCCAGAAGCAGTGATTCATTGTTCCAGGATTGCGACTGAGTTTAGACAAGAGTTTGGAGTAGACGTTGTTATAGATTTGGTCTGTTATAGGAGGCATGGTCATAACGAGGGAGATGAGCCAAAATTTACACAGCCTTTAATGTATAAGAAGATTGGGGAACACATTACTACTAGAAATATCTATGCTAAAAAATTAGAGGAAGAAGGCTTAGTTTCTAAAAGTAATTCCGATAAAATAATGTCTGATTTTTTAGAGAGGATGGGTAAAGATTTTGTATCTACAGATTCTTATAAACCAAATAAGGCAGACTGGCTTGAGGGTGCATGGAAAGGCTTGACTAGTTACAAGTTATCAGCAGAAGAAGAATTTCAGAAACATGATACAGGTGTGGATATTACTCATCTTGAAGAAGTTGGTTTAGCATTATCAAATATTCCAGATGGTTTCTCAATTAACCCAAAACTCAGACGCCAGTTGGATAGCAAAAAAAAATGTATTTTATCAGGAAACAATATTGATTGGTCTACAGCTGAGGCACTTGCATGGGGTTCACTTTTAGTAGAACAAGTCCCTGTCAGGTTATCGGGTCAAGATTCTCGGAGAGGAACTTTTTCTCAAAGACATGC
>NZGX01000084.1 GCA_002691085.1 Rhodospirillaceae bacterium
TCAAGATCATTTAGTGTGACTCAGTCTGGAACAACAGGTTACTTCACAACTGGTTCAGCAAGTTTATCTGCAGTATCTAACGTAGACATTAAAACTGTAGCTGGTGCTTCTTCAGCAATCGATACGATTGATGGAGCACTTGAGAAAATACTGTCTGCAAGATCAGAAGTTGGAGCCCTTCAGAACCGTCTAGAGCGCGTTGTTGAAACTCTTACTAATATGGTTACTAAGACAACAGAAGCTGTGTCTCGTATTGTAGATGCTGATTTTGCCGAAGAAACAGCAAAGTTAACAAGAGCACAGGTTCTGCAACAAGCTGGAACGGCGATGCTCGCGCAGGCCAACCAGTCTAAACAGAGTGTACTCGCTCTCCTTCAGTAATAAATAATAAGCAAAAAGAGTACATATCTCACTCAACCCGGCAGGCTCCCACCCCTGCCGGGTTTTTCTTTAAAAAAAAATAATTTTTCTAAAATCTTTCTTCATTTTGTCGTAATAGAATTCGAGAGACCAGGATCTGTAAGTTAGATATTAGGATCGCTCCTCAGTTCTAACTTTCAAGCTGGCCGCCCACCGGCCAGTGAGGGCATACTCTGATGAGGCGTCAGAGGAGTATCAGCACAGTGCTCGTTGTGTGTTACCGGGATTATCCTGGTCTCTTCATAGGGCCACGGAGGAACAAAAAAACATGAAGATAAGAAAACATTGCAAAACCTCTGCGGTCAGCACTGGACCAAGGAGGAATAAAAACAATGCCAGTGATAAACACAAATGTAGGCTCTCTGTTAGGCGTCGTTCACGTTAGTCGTACAGAGAAAGCTTTAAATGAAGCAAGTGAAAGACTTTCTTCAGGTAAAAAACTAACTAGTGCTGCAGATGATGCTGCTGGGCTAGCAATCTCAACAAGAATGACAGCAAATATTAAGTCACTTAATATGGCTGTTAAAAATGCAAATGATGGACAAGCTATGGTGAGTTCAGTTGAAGGTGCATTGGATGAGATTGGAAATATGCTTCTTCGCATGAGAGAATTAGCTGTTCAGTCAATCAGTGACACTAATTCCGGTAAAGATCGTCAGTATTTACAGGAAGAAATTAACCAGCTGCAAACAGAGATTACTTCTATTGCAACTACATCACAGTTTAACGGTCAAAATGTTCTTGATGGATCACTCAATAGTAAAGTGCTTCAGGTTGGACCAAATGGCGGACAAACTGTATCCTTTTCTGTAGATAGTGTTGCTGCTTCTGTATTAGGTGCGTACACAAAAACAGCTGACGCCCGTGCTGCTATCGCTGCTGCTGCAACACCTGGTGCTAACAGCACAACTAACGCTGAAGACCTTACAATCAATGGTACAGGTACATCTAAAACTATTGATGTTGCTGCTGCTGCAAGTGCAAAAGCTGTTGCTGCTCAAATCAATGGTGTTAGCTCAGAAACTGGTGTTACTGCTACAGCTAAGACTTATGCCAAGGTTGCTTCAGGATCTGCAACAACTGCAACATACAGTATTAAGATTAATGGAACATCAACTGGTAACTTCTCAATAAGTTCAGGTTCTGTTGGTGATTTTGTTACAAAAGTAAACCAGATTTCTGGTACAACAGGTGTTTCAGCAAGTGCTGATGCAGCTAATACTTTTGCAACTCTTTACAGCTCAACTGGTGAAGATATCACTCTTGAAAATGAATCAACAGGAACAGATTTAGATGTTAATGCTGTTAATTTTGATGGAACAACTGCAGAAGGTACACAAATTTCTCTTGCTGCTGCAGCTGGTAATGATGCAACAAGAGTAGTTGGTACAATTAAGCTAGCTTCATCAAATTCATTTAGTGTAACCCAAGCTGGAACAGCAGCTCTAGGATATGCAACAAGTGGATCAGGGTCATTACAGGCAGTTGCTAATGTGGATATTAAGACATCTGCTAAGGCATCTTCTGCTCTTGAAACGATTGATGGTGCAATTGAAAAAATCAGTTCAGTAAGAGCTGGTTTAGGTGCTCTACAGAATCGTCTCGATCATACAATCAACAATTTGACAAATGTTTCTACTAAAACTCAAGAAGCTGTTTCTCGTATTGTTGATGCCGATTTCGCCGAAGAAACAGCCAAGCTGACACGGGCTCAAATTCTTCAGCAGGCCGGTACTGCTATGCTAGCTCAATCAAATCAGTCTAAACAGTCTGTTCTTGCTTTACTAGCATAAGTAAATTTAGCTGACACTAAACAACCCTGGCGTGTAAAAACGCCAGGGTTTACTTATTTTTATACATGTATTTCATTTTTTTTAAGTTTTTTTAAAAAAAATCACTTGATTGACTAAAAAAATTGTTTAAATGGTCGTTGTATAGTTCCGAAGAAGGAGTTTTTTAAAAATGGCCGAGCTAAGTATAGGAGGAACACCTCTAGCCAATCAGCGGATTGCATCCGCAGATGGAGCTCGTGCGCCTGCAGTTGGAACTGATCCAAATTCAACAAAACAATCTACAGGCAACGAAACATCAACCTTTCAAAGACTTTCTGCTACGGAAAAGGCCACTTTAGATGTTCTATCAGATATAAGACAAAAAGGTTCTGAACTCAGAAATATCTACGAAAAAGAACAGACCATACAAAACCGTCAGGGAAACCCTACTGCGCGGGTACTTGATGAAAACAATAAAAACAGTGCTGATCAGAGTGCTACAGACCGAATTGCTCAAGAAAATTCCGAAACCAGACAACGCCAAGTTGAGATTATTTCTGGAAATGATGAACCTGAAGCAAATAACCAGGCTCCCATTAGTCCTATAAACAATGCAGAGGTTCGCCAACAAAGACTGGAGGCTCTTGCTGGTGGATCTGATAACGTCGCATCTGCTGAGTTTGGTCCTGAAGAGGCTCTAAGAGAGGCACAGGTGCGCCAATCAGCCCGAGAGCTTGAACAGGCAATACTCGAAGTATCAAGGTTAGCTTCAGAAACTGGTGAAGGTAACCAAAATGTTGCAGGTGGTAATTTTGAAGGTTATATCGCTAATTTAAATGCTCTAAGAGTAGCGGCTCAAAGTCCGGATACTAACATTGAACTTGCAAGACAGACGCGTGAAGATATACTTCAGAATGCTCAGCTGGCTGCATTATCCGTTCAAAATATTTCAGCCGACGTCGCCAAAGCAACGATTGAATAAAGTTAGCAGTTAGTGAGGGGCTGCCCAAATCCATAAAAGGGAGCCAAGTATGCAGCCAATTATTACTGAAATGAGAAAACAGGAAACTGTAAATGTTATTCTCGCCATCCTAATGGGAGCGGGGACAGCAATAGTTGCTTATTATTTTGTATCAACGGTTCAGTTTTTAGCTTCTTTCAGGCCGTCTATTGAAAATCTAAACACTTTGGAATTTAGAGGTTTAGACTTTTCTTTAAAAATTGCCGTCACTATCCTGCTATCAGCTGGGTTTATTTCCTTACTTTTGTTCTTCTTTAAGCTCCCAAGATTTCATGGACCGGCCGATGCCATTATCGGGGCAAATGATAAGGAATTGGGAATAGATATAAAATCGGGTCTTCTATCTGCGGTAGCTTCAATTGCAGCAATTGGTGGAGGAGCTCCGGTTGGGCAATATGGGCCTTTGGTTCATTTTGGAGCAACTCTCTCAGCTATTATTAAAAAATTTGCACGTTTGAAGGATACCTCAGGCGAAGTTCTTCTTGGCTGTGGTGTTGCAGCTGCAATCTCTGCAGCGTTTAGTGCCCCTCTTGCGGGTATTCTTTTTGCCCATGAGGTTGTTCTTCGCCATTTTGCATTGCGAACATTTGCTCCTGTTACCATAGCTTCCGCAACAGCCTTTGCGGTTATGCAAAACTTTTTTCCAATGGACCCAATTTTACCCCAAATTGACACATCTATATCTAATTTTTCTGAAGTTCTTTCTCTTGCTATTATCGGTTTAATAGGAGGAGTAATTGCAGTTATATTTATGAGGCTCTTTTCATTCTTTGGGGCTCAAGCAGCTAAAGTTCCTGGTCCAGTCTATACAAGACCTTTTTATCCTGCCGTAACATTGATTATAATTGCAAGTTTTGTTCCTCAAATTATGGGATTGGGAACGGAGACCGTAATTGCAACGATAGAAGGTAAAATAGGAATTTCTGTTCTTATTGGTATTCTTCTTCTTAAAACAGTGATGACGGCTTTTTCAATAAGCTTTAGTTTTTTTGGTGGTGTGTTTTCTCCTGCGTTATTAATAGGAATTACTTTTGGGGGCGCTGTAGGTGCTTTTGGGATGGCAAATTTTGGATTTTCAGCCGAGACAGCAGCATTGTGTACGCTTGCAGGGATGGGAGCAGTTATTTCTTCAACCATCGGTGCGCCGATTTCAACTATTCTTATTGTTCTTGAGCTAACCCAAGATTACCAGGCCACGACCGGAGTTATGATTTCTGTTGTCTTTGCTAATCTTATTTCTAATGAGCTTTTTGGACGTTCTTTATTTGATAAACAATTATTTGCACGTGGTTTTGATATGCAACTCAGCAGGCAGGATCTGAAATTATCTAAGATTACAATAGGGACGCTTGCTACTAAAGAATACTGCCCATTGTCGCCTCATGAAAATGCTCAGGGAATGATAGAGAAATTAAAAGAGGGAGGATTTGCCGAGGGATATATTATCTCCGAGGATAACAAACTAGTGAGTAAGGTTGAAGCACTTGACCTTATTGACGGCCAAACGAGCGGTGATAAAGACTATTTCAGACTACTTGAGACTGACTCAATATTAGCCTGTGCAGATAAGCTTTCTGAGTTTGTTGGAGAAAGTGCACCAATTTTGAACTCTGAAGGCGTGTTGGTTGGTGTTATTAACGAGGCAGATGTCTTTAAGGCGTATAAAGATGCATCCGAAAAGAGTCATCAAGAAGAAGTTTAAGCTAAGCGTCTAGGGCTACCTGAGTATAATTTTCAGGAACTGTTGTGGGTCCACCGGACGTTTCCTGATATCTGTTTCTTGCTTGGTTTGCATCAACGTCCGGGGCTACTTCAATTCGAGAATTAAGAACTGCCTCAGAAGACTGTGTGTTAATTTGAGTGTTTGAAGCACTTTGAACAGCACGTTGTCTATCAATTGCTGCATTCTGAACAAACCTATCAACTGTCTCGATTTCGTTTGGAGGAGTTACTGCATCAGCAGAAGTTGTGGCAGTTGGTAATGGGTCAGGCACATTAGCTTGCTGTTGTTGGAAGGCTCTAAAATCAAACCCCTGAGACCCTCCTTCAATTACCGCCATAACTAACTTTCAAGCTACTTTAACAAAGAAAGACAACCATAATGTGAANATTTATTATTATTTTGATTAAATTTATATTACAATCNACCTAGAGAGATANTTATGGATTNATAACTTTTAATTTTTAAGGATTTAAGCGTCAANTGTAACTTGTTTGTATTCTTGAGGAATACTCGCTGGCCCACCAGAGGTTTCTTCGTATCTTGTTCTAGCCTGATTAGCGTTTATTTCAGGGGCAACTTCAACTCTTGCATTTAGAGTAGTTTCTGATGGCTGTGGACCAGGACCGGCTGGATTACCAGCATTTTGAAGGGCTCGTTGTTGTAGATTTATCCCTTCTTGAATGAACCTATTCCTAGTTTGGGGTGCATCAACCGGTGTAACGGCATTAGGAGCAGTTGTTCCGGTAGATGGAACATCAGCTACGCTTATTTGCGGAGGCTGGGCAGTTTTTATATCAAAAACTGGAGTATAACCCTCAATTATTGGCATATTTTAGATCTTTTTTTAATTTTTTTTCAAAAACGCATAAAACTTGCTGATAAGTGTCGTTAATATAACAGAGGAACTAAATCCGAGGAAAGAAAATATGCACATGCAAGCTGTAAAATCGTATCAAAAGACCAGTAATCAGGACTTTATTCAAAGTGCTAGCCCTGAACAGGTTGTTCATTTCTTATTATCACAACTTAAGAGCGAGTTAAACAAGCTAAATTCCTGTATCCAAAATAAAGACATGAGTGGAAAAGCCGACTCTATGACCAAGGTTCTTATGAATATCCATGTTTTGGGTACTTCATTAGATTTTGAGAAAGGTGGGGTAATTGCTACTAATTTGTTCCAGCTTTACGAACATATAAGGTTAGTGTCAATTAAAGCTAGTCAGGAAAATAATCATGATATTCTTAAGTCTGCACTTACTGTAGCTTCAGAAATCGAAGATGCTTGGAAAAGCTTAATAGAGCTCTCAAAATAAATCTAAACTTATAGGAAGTGTAAATGTCGACTGACTATCTTAGTACGCTAGGAATAGGAACTGGTTTAAATACTACAGAAATTGTAGATTCATTAATGGAAGTAGAACGAGAAAGTCGCTTGTCTTCTATTACAAAAAAGAAGGATAAGCTCGAAGCACAAATTTCTGCTTATGGTGAGCTTTCTGAAGCATTTCAAACATTTAAATCAGTGACGGATGATTTAAAGAGCCAGTCATCTGTGGGCTATTCTGTCTCTACGACTGATACTAAAGTTCTTGATGCCAAGGTTGTTGGTTCAGAGGCACAGCTTCAATCAACATCTGTTACCGTTACAAGCCTTGCTTCTCGTCAGATCCTAACTAAAAGTGGATATGCAAGTGCAACCTCAGAGGTTGGTATGGGATCCATGAATATCAAGTTTGGTACTTGGTCAGGAGGATCTTTTTCTCAGAACAGCAAATTGCAATCAATTAGTGTTTCAATTGGTGCAACCAATAATTCCTTGAATGGAGTTGCGCAATCTTTAAATCAAGCTTTTAGGAGTGCAGGTATTGATGCTAATGCAAGCGTTGCAAAGGTGTCCAGTTCAGGAACTAATGATTATATGCTTATGATTAGTTCATCTGAAGGTGCTTCAAGCGCTATGGAAATTACGGTCACTGAAGAAGCAGGTTCATCAGGATTAGCTTCATTTAATTATAAGTCTGGCGCAACAACAATGACCCAATCTCAAGCGTCATCAGATGCTGCTTTGACTGTTAATGGTGTTAATTTTACCCGTTCAACCAACGATATAAATGACTTGCTCCCAGGAATTGAACTCAATTTAAAAACAGTTAGTGATACTGCTCAAAAATTAAATGTATCAAATGACTCCGGTGCTCTAGAAGATAAAATAAAAGAATTTATAGATGGGTATAATGAGTTGTTTACCTTCCTGAAGACTTCCACTTCTATTAATGAAGGTGGTCAGAAAGGAGATTTATTTGGTGATAGCCTTGCGAAAACTTTCTTAAGACAATTAAAAAGCTCTATTTCATCACCGATAAAAGGGTACAATTCAAGCAGTGTTTATTTAGCAAATTTAGGAATTGAAACAAATAGAAATGGGACATTAAATCTAAATAAGAGTAAGTTTGATAATGTTCTCAACGCAGACCGCGGGCTATTTAAAGCGATGTTTTCTTCTGAGACAAAATCTGCGTCTTCTGAAGTAAGTATTGTTAGAACAAGTTCAAGAGATACTCTTCCCGGTGTTTATTCATTAACAAATGTAACTGCACCTACTGCAACTAAAATTGTATCAAGCAGTGCTGGCACAGACCTTTCAAGTTCAAATCTATCATTAACAGGCTCAGCTGGAGATAATCAATTCTCTATTGCTGTTAATGGGGTTTCCAGCTCTGTTATAAGTGTTGCAACAGGAACATACTCTACCGGGGCATCTCTTGCGAGCGCAATCGAAACTGCAATTAACTCTGATGCTAACCTCATTGCAGGGAAGGCTGGTGTAGAAGTATCATTTGATAGCTCTACAAATAAATATACTATCACAAACAATCAACTTGGCACATCTGGTTCATTATCTATCGCATCAATGTCCAGTGCATTAAGTACAGCATTAAGTATGTCAACATCCTCAACTGCCTCACAGGGTGTAAATGCAGCGGGAATGATTGATGGGGTTGCTATGACATCTTTTGGTTCACAATTAACCAGTGGGTCTGGTTCTTCTAAAGGACTAACGTTAGATCTATCAAGCTCAGCCACACCAACAACAATTTCTGTTGGTAATAGTTTATCTAATCAGCTTTCAGGATTGCTTGATGGTTTCTTAACTTCATCACTTTCAGATAATTATACAAACTCAATACCTGAAAAAATTTCTGATTTAGATAATGACGTTGCAGATATTGAATTGGAATCACAAACTGTTGAAGACCGATTGACCTCTTTAAGAGAGCGATATGTTAGTCAGTTCACAAGAATGGAACAGCTGTCAATTTCTTTAAAAAGTACTCAAGATATGATGAGTAACTTAATGAAATCGTTATACTCAGATAATTAAACTCAAGGATTTACCCACAGTGAATTTTAAAAAAGAAGCTTTAGATCAATCCTCAAAGAGACTTAGTGATGCAATTGCCAATGAGCGTTTTAGCGAAGCTGAAGATTGGTTAATCGCCCATGAGAGAAACCTTCAAAGTCTTGTGGTGAGTTTTTCAAAGGAAAAAGCATATAATATAATTAAAG
>NZGX01000085.1 GCA_002691085.1 Rhodospirillaceae bacterium
TTAAAAATTTTTTTGTTATATATATTTTCAATACCTAATACCAATCCTTGGTACCATGTAGCAGTTAATGGAAGAAATGCTATGGTTGAACAAACGCTCAGTAATATTAAGGTAATATTCGATATTGAATTACCTGAGTTCAGGATATTAATACAAATTTGTAATAAAGTTATTATTGCTAGGGGAATACATGAGTGTTTTAAAATTATTAGATGGTTTATTCTACAAAATTCCAGGATCTCAAATGTAGTTTTAAATATTGGCAATTTCATTGAATTTCCTGATTTTTAATTATTTAACTTTATTTTTCTTTATGTAAGGCTCAGTATCAAGTTCAATTAATTTATTTTTTTAAAATGAAAGGTTTAAAATGAGGTTAGTGAAAGCAGGATTATTATTTTTTGTTTTATTGCAACTGCTAATGATACCATCATATTCTAATGCTAAGGTTGAGGCTAGTATTTTTAATGCACAAACTTTCTTTCTCGAAAATGGGATGCAAGTTGTTCTAATTGAAGACAATAGGGCACCAATTGTTAGCCATATGGTTTGGTATAAAGTTGGCTCTGCAGACGAACCCTTAGGTCAATCTGGAATTGCACATTTTTTGGAGCATTTAATGTTTAAAGGGACGAGAAAATTTCCCGAGGGGGAGATGTCCCAGATTGTAGCAAGAAGCGGAGGAAATCAGAACGCCTTCACCTCATATGATTACACTGCCTATTACCAGAATGTACCTAAAGATAAATTACCATTAATGATGGAACTGGAATCTGACAGAATGAAAAATTTAATTCTTAAGCCCAGTGAAATTGATACTGAGAGGCAAGTAGTGTTGGAAGAGCGAAGAATGCGGGTTGACTCAAGTCCCTTTGCTTTGTTGGCAGAAAGGCTGAATGCTTCTCTTTGGGTAACGAATCATTACTCAATACCCATAATTGGTTGGGAAAACGAAATAAATAAAATTAGCGAGAAGAATTTATTTGATTTTTATAAAAAATGGTATGTCCCCAATAATTCAATTCTAATTGTTGCAGGAGATATATCTCTTGACTCACTTCGGGACTTCGCCTCATCTACATATGGAACAATTCAGTCAGACAGTAGCTTTACATCTAGAAGTAGAAGTTCTTATTTACCCCCAAAAGTAGATATTAGAATTACAATGAATGATGATAGGGTAAGGCAATCTAGGTGGTACAAAACTTATATAAGTCCAAGTATAAATGTTGGAAAAAAATCAGATATCTATGCTTTAAGCCTATTTAATGAAATTTTTGGTACAGGAATCACAAGTAGACTTTATCAATCACTGGTTGTTAAGCAGAAACTGGCGACATCAGCTTCGTCATACTATAATGACTCAAGCGTTAGTTGGGGTAGTTTTTCAATATTTGTTACACCAGCAAGTGGAGTTAATGTAAAAGACGTGGAAAATGAAATAAATGTTGAATTAAATAAAATAATTAATAGTGGAATTACCGAGAATGAGCTCACAATAGCGAAAAAAAGAATCGTTGCTGATCTTATTTATATAAAAGACTCACCTATTCAAGCATCCCGATTGCTTGGGTCATTACTTTCAACGGGTTTCAGTCTTAAGGATATAGAAGATTGGCCGAATAATATTCAGCAGGTTAGCTTAGGCGATATTAATTCTATTATGTCGGCTTTTTTAAAATCAGCTCCAAATGCAGTTGGGGTTTTATTGCCCCAAGGTGGTGAAGAATGATTAATAAAGTATTTATATTTTTAATTTTTTTATCAAACTTACTATTTATCTCAAAGGATATTCAAGCTCTAAAAATTACTGAAGTTAATTCTGTAAGTGGAGTAAAGGCATACCTTTTCGAGGACAAAAAGAACCCAATCGTTTCAGTGAGTTTCCAGTTTTCAGGTGGAGCTAGTTCTGACCCAATTGATAAGATGGGTTTGTCTAAGATGGCATCTCTTCTGCTCGATGAGGGAGCTGGAAATTTTAGTTCGTTTGATTTTCAATCTCGATTAGAGAATAATGGTATAAGACTAAATTTTAATAGCACTTTGGATTCTTTTTCAGGTAATTTAACAACCATTACAGAAAATATTGATGAAGCTATCAAATTACTTTCTTTGGCCATAACATCACCTCGCTTTGATAAAGAGCCTATATTGAGAGTAAAAAAACAGATAGAGACATCAATAATAGTAGAGGAAGAGAGCCCAAGGTACTTTGCTAACAAAAAAATATATGAACTTATTTATCCTGATCATCCTTACGGTCGTTCTAGAAATGGAACTTTAGAAACATTAGAAAATATTTCCAAAGTGGATTTAACAAATTATGTTAAAACTAGATTCTCAAAAGATAATTTAATTGTAGGTGTGTCAGGAAATATTTCTCCAGAACAACTTAGTTCCCTTTTAGATAAAGTTTTTGGAAATCTTCCTAATAATACTTTAAGCAATAGTGTGGTAAGTACTATTAGTCCTAAATATTTTGGTACTGTTGTTGAAAGTAAGAAATTTCCTCAGAGTGTAATAATTGCCTCAAGCCCTGGAGTATCCAGGGATGATAAGGATTGGTATGTCGCATTGGTAGCTAATCATATTTTAGGTGGTGGCAGTTTTACCGCTAGATTAATGCAGGAAATTAGAGAAAAAAAAGGCCTTGCATACAGTGTTGGTTCTTCATTAGTGCCCTATAAATACTCAAACTTACTTTATACCTCATTGGGTACAAAAAATGAATCTGTTGCAGAAAGCATAAAAATCCTCAGGCAAGAGTGGGAAAAGTTTCAAAAAGAGGGTACTAGTGATGAAGAATTAAAACTTGCAAAGGATTATATAACTGGTTCATGGCCATTGAGGTTTACCTCATCGCAAAGTATTGCTTCAATTCTTGTGTCGGTTCAATATAATAATCTTGGCATTAATTATTTATCTGACCGAAATGAAATCATTAATTCTATCAATGTTCAGCAAGTTAATGATATTGTAAAAAAAATCTTTGATGTAAAAAAATTATCTTTTTTAATTGTTGGGATGCCTGTCGGGATTTCTCCTTAGTTTAATTTAATTTTTACTTCCTGGGATTAAATATTAAGGTAAAATGATTATATGAATTACCATGACCCTACATTAACAAGAAGCTGGGATAGCCTAAAGAAGCACCATAATAAGATTAAGGACTGCAAGCTAAAAGACTTCTTTAAGGACCAAGATAGATTTAATGATTTATCATGGTCAGCAAATGGCTTGACGATTGATTTGTCTAAGAACTTTATTAATTTAGACACATTGGNTATTTTATATGATTTTGCTAAAGAGGTAGATTTAGAAAAGTTTAAGTCTAACTTTTTCTCAGGAGAAAAAATTAATAATACAGAAAATCGCCCTGCTCTTTTTCATGCCCTTAGAGATAGAAGCTCCAGAGCTTATTTTGTTGATGAAGAAGATATTTCATTAAAGATCAAAAAAGCCCTAGAAAAAGTTATTCAATTTTCAAATAATATACACTCAAATACTTTTCTTGGGCTTACTGGCAAGCCAATAAAACAAATCATAAATATTGGCATTGGTGGCTCTAAACTAGGGCCACAGGCTATGTTAACTGCTCTTGAAGATTTTCAAAATAATAATGTAAAAGTTGATTTCATCTCCGAAATAAATACACAAATAATTAATAATTTATTGAGCAACTGTGACCCAGAAGCTACCATTTTTTTCATTTGCTCCAAGAGTTTTACTACCAAGGAGACTATTTATATTTCGAGGATAGTTAAATCATGGATTAAGTCTAATTTAGGGGAAAACTCTCTTGATAAACATCTATTTGCAGTTACGTCTAATTCATCTGAGGCAATTAAATTTGGAGTTGATGGGGAAAATATTTTTCCAATATGGGATTGGGTTAATGGTAGGTTTTCGCTCTGGTCCTCTATAGGTATTTCAATTGCCCTAGGTTGTAGCTCAAAAGTTTTTGAAGAGATACTTTACGGGGCATTTCTAATGGATAGACATTTTGAAAATAAACCCTTGCGAGAAAATCTGCCTGTAGTTATGGGTCTTGCAGATTTTTGGAATGTAAGTTTTTTAAACTATGATTCTTTTGTTATCTTGCCCTATGAGTACAAGCTTAGAAATATTCCAGATCACCTTCAGCAACTAGTTATGGAGAGCAACGGAAAAGGTGTACTGAAGACTGGTGAAAGTGTTAAAACAGGAACTTCTCCATTAATTTTTGGTTCTTCTGGTATCGAAAGCCAGCATTCTTTTATGCAACTTTTACATCAATCTCCAAAGTCTGTTCATTCAGAGATTATTTTATCTATANGATCCAGCTGATATGGCACAAGATCATATTGTCGCAAGTGCATTGGCCCAATCATCAATTTTAATGAGTGGTAGCGGAGCATATATTGACCCCTCTGCAGAAAAAAATAAGGATTTATTATCTCATCAGTACTGTAGAGGGAACAGGTCTAATTCAATAATTTTACTTGATAAGCTCTCGCCAACAATAGTCGGTTCTCTATTTGCGCTTTTTGAACTTAGAACATGTGTTCAGGGTTTCTTATGGGGTATTAATTCTTTTGATCAGTGGGGTGTGGAATTAGGCAAGAAACTAACAACTAATCTATTAGATAATCCTGAAAGTGCTTATCATCATAGCTATATAGACTCATCGACTATTTCTATTTGGAAAAAATATCTCAAAAACAAAGCTAATAATAATGAAAATTAGGATTCTAAATAATAACTTAATCAATCAGATTGCTGCAGGTGAGGTAGTGGAAAGGCCTGCGTCTGTTATTAAAGAACTTATAGAAAATGCAATAGATGCTAGTGCTCAAAATATTAAAGTTGTGATTAATGGGGGTGGCCAGTCCTTAATATCTGTTCTCGATAATGGGGATGGCATGAATAAAGAAGAATTAGAATTATGTATTCATCGCCATGCAACCTCAAAGCTTAGAGAAGATAATTTAAACAATATTGATTCTCTCGGCTTTAGGGGTGAAGCCTTGCCATCCATAGGTGCCGTGTCTCGGTTATCAATTACTAGTCGAAATTTGGATTCATCTAATGCTTATAAAATTAATATTAATGCAGGTGAGATTCATGAAATAATTCCACATCCAATGAATAAAGGCACTTTGGTAGAAGTCAGAGACCTATTTTATTCTACTCCTGCTAGGTTGAAGTTTTTAAAATCTTCTCGTACAGAGGTTAACCAATGTTTAGAAATAGTTAATAGATTAGCCATGGCTAATCCAAGGATAGTCTTTACATGCTTTATTGATGGTAATGAGCGTTTTACATTAAATAAATCAGGCTTAGAGCTCGAAGATATTAGGCTTTCCAGGTTAGGTGATATTATGGGGAAGGACTTTTCAAAAAATGCATTTCCTGTCATAGCTGAAAGGGATAATTTTAAGTTATCAGGTTATGCAGCTGTTCCAACCTTAAATCGTGCAAACTCTTTGTCACAATTCTTTTTTATTAATGGTAGGCCAATTAAGGATAGATTAATTTATGGTGCTGTTCGGGCAGCATACCAAGATTTTCTTGCAAGTAATAGATATCCCTGTTTGGCATTATTTATTGATTGTCCATTTCAAGATGTTGACGTAAATGTGCATCCTGCAAAAACCGAGGTGCGTTTTAAAGATAATAACCTTGTTAGGGGGTTAATTATTGGAGGATTAAAGGGCGCAATTAATTCTTCAGGATTTATGGCTTCATCGACAATAAGTGATAAAGTAGTTCAGAACTTTACTGATAATAAAAATTTTAATACACACTCAAAAATCTCAAATATTGAATTTGGAAAGAATACCAATTTCGCGTTTGAGCCATCTGTTCTAGAATCTAAAACTTATAACTTTAATGATAACAATGATTACCCACTTGGTATAGCTCGTCTTCAAGTTTATGAAACCTATATTGTCTCCCAAAATAGTGAAGGACTGGTAATAGTTGATCAGCATGCAGCCCATGAAAGAATTGTTTATGAAAGAATGAAGAAAATGCTCTCATCTTCGGGAATCAAGAAGCAAATTTTATTAATTCCTGAGGTTGTTAATATGAATCAATCAGGCATTGATAAGTTAATTGAACGTTCTGATGAGTTACAGGAGCTTGGTCTAACTATAGAGACTTTCGGAGATGGTGCAGTAATAGTTAGAGAAATACCTGCCCTTTTAGGTAAAACTGATATTCAAGGTTTAGTTAAGGACTTATCTGATGAATTATTAGATATTGATGGCACTTTGTCTTTAAAGGATAGGCTTTCAGATGTATGTGGAACAATGGCTTGCCATGGTTCTGTTCGAGCAGGTAGACGACTCTCTTCAGAAGAAATGAATGCTTTACTAAGGGAGATGGAGGAAACACCACACTCCGGACAATGCAATCATGGAAGGCCGACATATATAACTCTAAAGTTAACAGATCTTGAGAGACTTTTTGGTAGAAGATAAATAAGGAAATAAGCTTGTCTCAAAAAGAAATATGTTTTTGGTGTATTGGTGACGTAGAATATGAGAAGTACCATAATGATGAATGGGGAAGGTGTTGCTTTGATGACTTTAAACTATTTGAGAAAATTTCTCTTGAAGTGTTCCAATGCGGCTTATCATGGATTACTGTCCTAAAAAAAAGAAAACATTTTAGAAAGGCATTTGATAAATTTAATTTTTATAAAATTTCGAAGTATAATCTCATAGATATTGATAGATTAGTAAATGATCAAAAGATCATAAGGCATAAAGGTAAAATCTTGGCAACAATAAACAACGCATCATGTGCGATAGAGCTTGTCAAAGAGTTTGGATCAGTATCCAACTTCATTTATCGTTATAAGTTAGGGGTAAATAAAAAAAGACCATCTAAAAAAGAGTTCTTATCTTTGAGCAAATCTGCAGAAAGTATAAAATTAAGTAATGATTTTAAAAGAAGGGGCTGGAAATTTATAGGCCCAACAAATATGTATGCTTTAATGCAATCAATTGGGATTGTTAATGATCATTTAAGGGGTTGTATAATTGGAGACAAAATTGAAGGTTAATACTATTTATCTTTCCAGTTAATAAAAGAAACTTTCGTTTTACCATAGACTTTTTCTTTTATTAGATTGAATTCTACTGGTAGGCTCAAATTTTCTTTGTGATCAGACTCAACTACTATTATTCCTGAACCCTTTATTAGGTTAAATTTTTTTATTATATTTATTGACCCTTGAGCCAGTCCTTTTCCGTAGGGAGGGTCTATTATAATTAAGTCAAAGGGGCTAAGTGAGCTCATAAAAGAGAGGGAATCACCATAATATATTTGACACTTATTAAGTAAATTTAATGACTCTATATTTTTTTTTAATACACTTAAATGCTTTTTATTGATTTCAAAGAAAGAAACGTGAGATGCTCCTTTGCTAATAGCCTCTATACCCATTGCCCCGCTACCAGCAAAGAAATCTGCAACTGTAGAACTGAAAATATTAAAATCAGATGCACCAAGCCCATGTTCAAGAGTGTTGTAAATTGCTTGACGTACCTTTTCAATAGTGGGTCTAAGTTGCAATCCATTAGGTGCATTTATCTTTTTATTCTTAAGTGTTCCTGACGTGATTCTCATTATACTATGTCTTTTACACCTATAAATAATTGATATTTTTTCCAAGCTGTTCTTTTATAACTTTGTAAGATATTTCTTCTAAGTTACCATTTTTTAAATTACCAAGCTGGAATGGTCCATAAGAGGTTCTTATCAGTCTACTAACTTTTAATCCAAAGTTTTGCATTATTATCCTTAATTCTCGATTTTTTCCCTCTTTAATTTTTGCTGTTAGCCAGCTATTTGATGAGTCATTATTTTCTTTAATTTCATCAATTATTATAGGAGCGTAATATATACCTTTTATTTTTATTCCTTTTTTTAATATTTTGATCATATCTTTATTAATTCTTCCATGAACTCGGAGTCTATATCTTCTTATCCATCCACTAGAGGGGTGTTCTAGTAATCTTCCTAGATCACCGTTATTTGTTAGTAAAAGTAATCCCTCCGAATTTAAATCAAGTCTTCCTACTGATATAACTCTTGGCAAATGAGAGGGCATATTATTAAATACTGTTGGCCTTCTATTTTCATCCTTATGAGTAGTAATTAATCCGCTGGGTTTATAATATTTCCACAATCTTGGTTTTTCTTGCTTTGGAAGTTTTTCGCCATCAACTAATATTAGGTCCTTTTCTACAGTTTTAGTACTGCATTCTTTAATTACTTCATTATTTACCGTTACTCTTCCAGTTTTAATTAGTTGCTCAGCATCTCTTCTTGAACATAGACCAGAGTGAGCAATTACTTTTGCTATGCGTCTTGGTTTTTTATCTAACAAATTAGCACTCATTTGCATGCACTAATAAAAGAGTTATATATTTTCTCATCATGACTTGATATTAAAAACTCGGGATGCCATTGAACTCCCATACACCATTTGTATTTATGATCTTCAATTCCTTCAATTATCCCATCCGGTGCGATTGCGTTAATAGTTATATTTTTGGGAGTCTTATTTACTGATTGATGGTGAGCGCTATTTACATTCATTTTATCTGTTTTCACAATATCATAAAGTTTTGTGTTTTTTTTGATATTTATATAATGCCCAGCTTCATGTCTCGGGTTGGGTTGCTCATGATTCATTGCCCCCTCAACATCAGCTGGAATATGTTGCCATAAAGTACAACCTAAAATTACTGCTAATAATTGTTGTCCCCCACAAATTCCAAATACAGGCTTATTTAGCTCTAAGAATCTTTGTGTTATTTTTATCTCAAACTCAGTTCGAGCTGATTTAGTTTTTACTGAGCTATAGTTGATTTTTTCCCCAAAATATTCAGGATTTATATCAAAATCACCACCAGAAATGATCAAACCATCCAATAATTCGGAATACTGATCTACTAAGTGTATTTCATTTACAAGAATAATCGGTAGACCTCCTGACTTGGTTACGGAAGAACAGTAGTTTTGCCTAAGTGCATACCAGGGATATTTAGAATACCCACCATTATTTTCTAAATCTGATGTTATACCAATTATAGGTAGAGACATTATTTATCTTTCAATAAGTATTATTTTTATATTATATAATTACTTTAACAGATAAT